>JBPCLX010000270.1:0-2837 GCA_051002815.1 Gemmatimonadaceae bacterium | reverse complement strand
CTGAAGGATGTGAGTTTCGCCATTCACCCCGGTGAACACGTAGCGCTGGTGGGAGAGAATGGTTCCGGCAAGACGACGCTCGTCAAGCTCCTGTGCCGGCTCTACGATCCCACTGGCGGAACCGTGCGGATCGATGGCATCGACCTCCGCGAATTCAAGCTCGATGAGCTGCGTGCGAATCTGGCGGTCGTGTTTCAGGATTATGCCCGCTACTACCTCACGGCGCGCGAGAACATCTGGGTCGGCAACGTGTCGCTGCCGGCCGATAGCGAACAGATTGCCGAGGCCGCGCGAAAGACGGGTGCAGATTCCGTAATTCGCGCGCTGCCGCAGGGGTACGACACCGTGCTGGGACGGCAGTTCGAGAACGGAGTGGAACTGAGTGTCGGGCAATGGCAGAAGTTGGCTCTCGCGCGGGCGTTCCTTCGCGAGGCGCCGCTGATCGTACTGGATGAGCCGACGGCGGCACTCGATCCGCGCGCCGAGGCTGAGGTCTTCGATCATTTTCACGAGTTGGCGACCGGCCGCACGGCGATCTTCATCAGTCATCGCCTATCCACGGTACGGCACGCGGACCGGATTCTCGTGTTGGTGAACGGCAGCATAGCCGAAGCCGGCGCTCATGATGATCTGGTGGAGCGCGCGGGTGTCTACGCCAACCTGTTCGAGACGCAGGCGAAGCACTACCGATGAGTGGCGTACCGAGCGCCGTCAGGCACGCGACCGCGGCTGGAACCGCCGCCGAACGGGATGAGCGGGAGACCGCCGACCGTTTGGCGGCACAGGGCGCATGGATAGCGTTGCTGCGCGGAACGTTCGAGCCAGGGCGCGCCGCACTGACGGCCCGGCAGTGGTCGTATCTGGCGGAAGAGGGGATCCGGCACCAGCTGAGCGGCGTTACGTACCGGCTGCTGGCGGATGGCTCGTGGGCGAACGAGACACCCGACACCGTGCTGGCGCGGCTACGGTCCCTCTACGTTGGCACGGCCACTCGAAATGCGTTGTACTTCCGGCAAACGAGCAAGGTGATCAAGGTGCTGGCTTCCCGAGGCATCCCGGTCATGCTTCTGAAAGGCATTCATCTGGCGCGGTTCACCTATCACGAGCCGGGACTGCGCAGCATGGCCGATGTGGACATCATGGTACGTCGCGAGCATTTGGCCGAAACCGAGCAGGTGTTCCTCGATCAGGGCTATGGCCCCCGTCCAAGACCCAACCTCGAGGAGTTCTGCAGCTGGTCGAATCACCTGGCGAAGCTCACGAAGGAAGGCGCGCCGGTGGTCGAGGTTCACTGGGGGGTCGAGCGGCCAACCAGTCCGTTTCGAATCGATGTCGAGGGCCTGTGGGAGCGCTCGCAGTCGGCTACGCTCGACGGAGCACCCGTCGAGTTGTTAGGCGTGGAAGACCTTTTGTTGCACCTCGTGCTCCACTGCTCCTATCACCATCGCTTCGACCGCTCGGCGCTGAAGGGGATGGCTGACATCCACGCAGTAGTGCTGAAGCACGAGAGCGAGATCAACTGGCACACGGTCGCCGATCGGGCGGCGTCATGGGGTGCATCGGGGTTCACCTATACCACGCTGCGCCTGAATTCGGGGATCCTCGGCACCCCCGTGCCCGAGTTTCTGTTCCGTGCGCTGCCGCACGAGCGAAAGGACGAGGAGCTCGTCGATGTGGTGCGCCGCTACATCCTGCTCCCCGAGTTGGAGCTGCCAAAGGTGTACGTGAAGCTGGCGCACAGCACGGGCGTAAAGGAGCGGGCGACGCTGCTTTTTCGCAGCGTGTTCCTGCCGCGCCGGAAGATGAAGGAGATCTACGGCCATCGCGCGACTACGCCAATGATCTATGGCTATTACGGATTGCGGCTTGCCAGTCTCCTGATCAAGCGGGGAAGCCTGCCGCTACGCGCGTTGTTCCGAACGCGGGCGATGCGGGCGCCTATCGACAGAGAGGAAGACCGCCTGCGCATCGAGCGCTGGGTCGGAGATCTGCCGGGCGCAAAGCGAGAAGAGGCGTTGGTGGCGGGTCGTGGGTCGGGGGGGTTGACGGTCGAGGGGTGAGGGGTGATGGGTGAGGGTCGAGGGGTGATTTTTCGCTACTTCTTCGTCGTCTGCCACATGACGTGCGTGATCATCCACTTGCCGTCGAACTTGCCGAGTAGCAGGTAGTCGGTGCCCCAGCTGGCGGTGAGTTTCGCGCTGGCGGTCTGGTCTTGCGCCTCGTAGACGACGATTTCCTTTGGCGCGGTCGCCGGCGCCTGACGATTGTTCTGGCGGGCCCGATTCGCGTATTCGAGGAATGTCGGCCAGGGCATCTGCTCTCCGCTGTAGGCGGTTGATCCGCGTGGTATCCAGAAGCCGTATTTGTACACGTCCGGTCGGATGCTGCGCTGCAGCTTGAGGGTGTCACCTTCGTAGAAGCCCTCGACGTAGTCGAGTACGGCGCGGCGGACTCCTTCGTGAGCGGCGTTGGATTGAGCGCCGGCACCGCCGGCGGCGAGCGACAGGACAGCCAGGGCGAGAACAGCATGACGATGCATGACCGCCTCCGGAATGGGTAGAGACCTTACGGAGTCTGGCTCGGGTAGCTTCGGAGGTGAATGGCCAACGCCGTCAGGATTTGGTCAGGACGCGCAAGCCATGACGCACGAGAGAGACTTCTCGTGCGTCATTCCGCAAAGCCCGAGTGGAGATCGCTTTAATATGGTTCATCGCGGATTTGAGTGCACCAGATTCGCGAGATGGAAAGACCAACCCTTCCTGTCACGGTGCGTGCCAGTACTCCCGGTGTCGAAGGTCTCGCCCTTTCTGACATCAAGGTCGAAGGGTGCGACAGAT
>JBPCLX010000269.1:0-10501 GCA_051002815.1 Gemmatimonadaceae bacterium | reverse complement strand
AAACGCCCTGAGCAGTAGCCAATAAACCTTTGACTACTCTGCGCCAAGCTCTCTGCTGGCGTGGCTCCATTGAAGCTGTGATAGGAACTGGGCACCGCAGTAGACTGAAGGACGCTTCCGCGCCTCGTGCGCGGCTCCATTGAACTCGCTGTCAGTGCCCCCGGTTATCTTTGCTGTCGGGCGCAGCAAGGCGAGCAGCGGTATGACCTCCGTGCCCCCGCCCGGACCTTTGGAAGCGAAGCGGGCACGGGTAAGGTCCGCGGCCCCTAAGAAATTCCGGGGGCGACCCGCCGCCCCGCCAAAGCGACCCGTAGTTGTACTCCATCCCCTACCCCTGAGGAGCGATGTCGAACCCAAAGCTAACCTACGAAATCCTTGCCGGCGCGGTGAGCGGCGGGGCAGCGGCGATCCGAGCGCGCACACGGCTCCAGCCTGCCGGCGGCTCCGGCGATAAGGTTTTCCCGCCCACATTCGGGGACACGGTCCGGGCCGATCTCCCCGACGGGAGCCAGCACATGACCCGGTACGCTGTCGAGACGCGTCGGATCAACGGGGAGTCCGTGCTCTGTGTTCTCCTGGACTCCGTCGCGAGCCAGGCGAACCGATACGAGGAGGCGCTGCAGCGGGCATGGGACGAGGACCTCGTCGATTTTCCGCTCGTCCGGGTCGATTTCACGGGTGAAACCCACGACGACCCCGCGCTGGATCTTTCGACGATCGGCGGCGACGGGTACCTGACCTCGCTCGAGGCGCCGCACCGGCTGGCGGACGCGCTGCTCCGCGATAGCATGCTGGGCGACTTCCGCTTCCGCGCATCGGACCCGGGGCGCTCGTTCACGGAGGCGTCTCCGCACAACGCAACCGCTGTGTACAAGCTATCCCCGAACGCGCTCGTATTCGGAATGTGGGATAGCACGGGCCCGAAAGGCGGTCAGGGTTCGAAGTTCCAGCGGGCACTCGTCTCCGAAATCGTCGGAATGGGCGTCAAGTTCGGCAACAAAACCGCTTCGCGGATCGATCCCGCACAGATCGAGCTGAACGCAGGTCCGGTGTACCGGGCGGCGGACTCGGAGGAGGAGTGGACGATCGACGAGTCGGCCGCCGCGCGGGAGAAAGGCAAAGCCGTGCTCTTCTCCCGCCGAAAGAGCGACAAGGCGGGAAAGCCGTCGTCGCTGCTGCACGGCAACATCAAACCTTCCATCGACAGCGTTGCGGGCGGGGTGACACTCGACTATGCCGAGCAGATCACCGTTCTCTCGATTCCTGCCCTCCGCCGGCTCCGGTTTCCCAAGAATGTAGGGGGGAGTGCGATTCCGCGGGATCAACGCACCACTGCGGAGAACGCGGCCCGTACCGCTCTGGCCGCGCTGGGTCTCGCCGCAGTCGCCTTCCAGCGGCTCGAGGGTTTCGACCTGCGGTCCCGCTGTGCCTTCGTACCCGACCCGGCAGGGCCGCTCGCGTTCCACGTGTTGGATCGCGACGGGACCTCGAATGGCCCGTTCGCTCTTGCGCCGGACGACGCGGAGCAGCTCGTCAAGCGAGCCTCGGAGGCCGCGGAAGCGGCCGGCATGGGGTGGGACCGCGAGCCGATCGACCTCGTCCCGGCACCGAAGCTGGTCGAACTGATCCGCAAGAGCCGGGACGTGGCGGCGCAACGGCCCGCCGACCAGGAGGACGAGGAGGCAGGCTGATGTTGATCCTCGAGATCCGTTTGCTGACCGGAAGGTACGCTGCGGCGACGGTGCGGGATCGCTCGGTGGCGGAATGGCCGCCCCACCCGGCGCGCGTGTACTCGGCGCTCACTGCGGCACTGCATGAGGCGCCCGAACCGGATGCGAACGAGGTGCGGGCGCTGGAATGGCTGGCGGAAGCCGGCGCGCCGGAGATCCTGGCGTCGCGGGCCGACAAGCGGCAGCTCGGCAATGTCTATGTTCCCACCAACGATCCCAAGGCCTTGCCGGACATTGACCTGCACATCGAGCGGCTGGCGGAGGCGGAAGCGGTGCTGGCAGGGACCGAGGGAAAGGCGCGAAGCAAGGCGGAGAAGGCGTTGGAGAAGGCGCGAGCGAAGCTGCTCGAACGCTCGGTCTCGTCCGCCGAAGCCGATGGCAAGGGAGCGCCGGCCAATGCCGCGGATTTGCTGAATCGACGATTGAAGCCTCAGCCGCGCCCCTTCCCAGCCGCGATTCCGGAGGATGATGTGCTCCATCTGATGTGGGATACGGCTCCCGACCCTGACTTGGTCGAAGCTCTCGACCGGGTCGCCGCGCGGGTTGCGCGGCTAGGGCACAGCTCGTCACTTGCATCCATGCGGGTCGTGACCGAGCCCGTAGAAGCGGGAGACCGCCAGCATTGGATACCGAGCGACGATGGACCGGAGTTCCTGCGCGTCGCGCAATCCGGGCAACTCGCGCGACTGCGAGAGGAGTACGAACGTCATCGCCAAGTTGAATCGCGCCTGCTGCCTGCTGACGACATCGCTTACCGCGACGCGTCCAACGCGTCTGAGCAGGCACATCTCGCATCAGGGGTGTTCGCCGAGCGCGCCGACGAGTGGATCGTCTTCGAGGTCGTCGCGCCCTCGGCTGATGAGCGCCGGACGCTGCTCGATCTCTCGATGGCGCAGCAGGTGGCCAGAGCCATGCGCGGGACGCTGTTCCGCCACATCGATCCCAAGCGGCAGCCCGAGGAGCTTACCGGTCATCGGCCGGATGGAGCGCCGGCTTCCGTGCCGCATCTCGCCTATGTGCCGCTGGCGAACGTCGGGCACGAGCACTCGACTGGCACCATCCTCGGCCTCGCTCTGATCCCGCCGCAAGACTTCGGAGTACGGGCGCGGGACCTGTTGCTCGAGGCCATTCACGGGGCGGAGATAGAAGCCGCGGGGAACGCCGCCCGGCCGACGGGAACAGTTTCCGGGCCGCCGGCGCTCCGCCTGACATTCGGAAAGCGTGGCGTCCTCCACCTGCGGCGACTGCGCGAGGCGTCCATTCGGACAACGCTCTTGCCAACCCGGTGGACGGCGCCCTCACGCCGCTGGTACACCGCGAGCGCGGTCGCCCTCGGGCGGAATCCGGGCAACCTGAATGCGAGGGATCCGGAGCGCGCGGCGAAAGCCGTCAAGGCGGCGGAAGCGACAATCGCCACGGCGTGCGTGAACGTCGGCCTACCGCCGCCGGCCGCGGTATGGGCGCATCGCCGCTCGCTGCTCAACGGGGCGCCCACCGCCCGCCAGTTCATGCCCTTCCCGGCGGAAGGGAGCGGCCCGCGCCGGGTCTGTGTGCACGCCGAAATCCTCTTCGACCAACCGGTCCGCGGGCCGGTGATCCTCGGTGCGGGCCGCTACTTCGGGTTGGGCCTCTGCGCCCCCGTGCGGAAGGCCCCGTGAACATCCCATTCGAGGAATTTTTCGATGCGGTGTGGGGCTATCCACCATATCCGTGGCAGACGGAGCTTTCCAGAATCGTGCGGGGCGACGGCTGGCCGGCCGTGCTGGATCTTCCGACCGGATCGGGAAAGACGGCCGTGCTCGACATCGCACTCCACCACCTCATGCAGACGGGAGGGGAAGGTGCGCCTCGCCGCATCATCATGGTGGTGGATCGACGGGTCATTGTGGATCAGGTGGGGCTCCGCGCAGTGCGGCTGCTCGAGGCGCTCCGCGAGCCCGAGAGGTCGCGATCCGACGAAAAAAGAGCCGTCCTCGGGACAGCCCGCGACGCGCTGCAGCGAATCGTGGGGCGTGATGCACCGCTCCTGCACACTGAAGTGATGCGCGGCGGGGTGCCGCGTCGCGATGCGTGGGCTGCCTATCCCCACGTACCGGTGCTCGCGGGTAGCACGGTCGACCAGATCGGCTCGCGCCTCTTCTTCCGGGGCTACGGAGTGAGCGACCGGATGCGGCCCGTCCACGCCGGCCTGCTCGGCTGTGACACCCTGCTTCTTCTTGATGAGGTGCATCTGGCGCGCCCCTTTGCCGATGTCCTCGGCCAGCTCGCCCGACTCCGCGAGCGCGAGGGCGAAAGGAATGGCGGCGCCTCCCAGAGCTTGCAGGTGGTGCAGCTCTCGGCAACGCCCGGCAAATCGATGCTCGAAGGCGGCGCGCACAGCGTGCGCGGTGGCGACAGGCAGAGCGATGTGGAGGGACAAGGTCCGCGCGGAAACGGTGGGCAACGAATCGTATTTCAGCTTTCCGAGGCGGACCGCGCGAACCGGCGCCTTGCGCGCATCCTGAACGCACCGAAGCCTGCCGTTCTCGAGCTCGTCGAGGTAAAAGCGCGCTCGATGGAAGCCATCAAGCGCCGGGCGATCGCAGAACGAGCTGCAGCTCACGCGCGGGAGATGATCGGGGAAGGGCGGAAGGCGGTGGCGGTGATGGTGAACCGGGTGGATACCGCCCGGCGCGTCTGGACGTTGCTTCGAAACCCGGCCTTCGACACTGTCCTGATCACCGGCCGAATGCGGCCACTCGACCAGGCAGCCATGATTGCGCGGATTGAATCGCGGGTGATGGCCGGCCGCGCGCCACAAACCGACGCGCGCCCGATCGTGGTGGTGGCCACGCAAACCCTCGAAGCGGGTGCCGACTACGACTTCGACGGCTTGGTCACCGAGTGCGCTTCGCTGGACGCATTGCGGCAGCGATTCGGCCGTCTGGATCGGATGGGGGAGTATGCGCAACGGGCGCTTGACGGCGCACCGGAGGCCCCGGCCGGCGAGCACCAAGACCTGTCAGCAGGTTCGGCGGCAGGCCCGGCCCCCGCGGCGCGCGCGGTGATACTGATGCGCAGTGATTATCTCGGCAGTGTCGTCGTCGATCCTGTCTACGGCAAGGCACTACCGGAAACATGGACTTGGCTGGTCGAGGTCAGCGACGATGATGTCGTCGATTTCGGGATTGCCGCGATAGAACCATATATCGACGCCGCGGGTGACAGGGTCGAGATCATGATCGCTCCGAGCCGGCCCCCGCCGGTCCTACTGCCGGCGTACCTCGATCAGTGGGCGCAGACAAATCCGAGCCCGCACGCGGACCCTGACGTCTCCCTCTTCCTGCACGGCATCCCGGAGGACGCCCGAAGCGCGCTCGCGGATGTGCGGGTAGTCTGGCGCTCAGATATCACCCAGGAGGACCTCGCAACGGCAGTGCAAACGAGTGCCCCGGGGAAGCGAACGGAGTTTGGTGAGCATCTGATCGAGCATCTTGCCATGGTACCGCCCGGCTCACTGGAAGCGATCTCGCTTCCGATCTGGACGGTGAAACAGTGGCTTTCAGAATCCGACACCCGGCAGGACGACGATATCGCGGATGTCGAAGGAGTTCCGCAAACGGCCGACGAGCAAATCTCTTCGGGGCGGGGCGCATTGATCTGGCGGGGAAGCAAACGATCGGAAATCGCGGGAGCTGCGTCAATCGCTCCCGGCGACACTATCGTCGTCCCGGCCGGGTACGGCGGGATCGGCGAGCATGGCACGTTCGATCCCGCTGCCGTGCCCGCGGTTGACGAGCCACTAGGCACCCGGCCGATCTACGATCTGGGGGACTTGGTTCAGTTGCGCCAGCGAGGCAGCCCGAGTCTGCGATTGGATGCTCGGGTTCTCGGCCCGCTGGTTGGGCAGGGACGGCTGGACGCGCTCAATTTCGACCGGACTGACGAGGAAGCGGAAATCGGGCCTACACTGCGGGACACGCTCGGCAGTCTGCGAGAAACAGCGCCCGCCGACGCGCCAGATTGGTACGCGGAGCTGGTGGGTGCCGTGGCTACCCGACCGAAGTTCGCACGCTCGCCACGCGGTGTCTGGATTGCGCTCGGCAGGGGTGGCAGCGGATCAGCCGCCGCCTCTTCCGCTACTCTGAACGCCCCGCAGCCCACGCGACCCGTTAACCCGGGTAGCGACATCGACCCAACCGGGTCCGGAGAGCAGGAGAGCGAGAGCTTCACAGGCGGCCAGCGGCAGGTTTTGCTGACGAATCACCTCGCCGGAGTCGCTTCGCTCGCGGGAAATTATGCCCGGCGAGCGCAGCTCCCACCCGGTATAGTTACGTCGCTTGAGTGGGCGGCGCGTGTGCACGACATTGGCAAGGCTGATCCGCGGTTTCAGCTCTGGCTGCACGGCGGCGACGAAATTGCCGCCCGGTTTGGTGAGTTCCTCGCCAAGTCCGCGATTCCTTGGCAGAGCCTGGTGGCTCTGCGCGAAGCCCGCAAACGCGCGCGGTATCCCGAGGGACAACGGCACGAGCTCGTCAGCCTGGACATGATCGAGCGATCCGTGCCGCTGAAGGCGCAAGTCGAAGCGGACGGAGGCGACTGGGAGCTGGTGCTTCACCTGGTCGCAACCCATCACGGCTGGTGCCGGCCCTTGGCGCCGGTAGTCGATATGTCGCCGGAGGATGGCGAGCTTGTCCCCTTCACCGTAAATGAAGTGCAGCTCGAGGGATCGACCGCCCACGAGCGGGATTCCGTCGCTTCCGGCGTCGCCGCCCGCTTCTGGCGGCTGAACCGCCGCTACGGTCGTCACGAACTCGCCTATCTCGAGGCGATTCTCCGTCTCGCCGACCATCGTCAGAGCGCCCGGGAGGGTGACCAATGAACGAGATCCGGATGCCGGCTCTCGACGCCGCGGATCCGCTGGCGTTTCTGGCGGCGATCGGGGTGCTTCGAGTGGTCTCCCGGGACATCCCGAACGCTCGCCTGCGGTGGGTCTCCGACGGCGGCTGGTCGGCCAAACTGCAGGCACCCGAGCCGGTCGATCTCGTCGAGCTGCTCTTGTCGGACGTCGAGCGCTGGCGCGCGGGCCATCCGGCGGTTGAGTTCGCCGTCGATGAAGACCGAAAGGTCCAGGACCTCAAGCACCCCCCGGAACGTTTTCGTGAGTTGATGCTCAAACTCGTCGGCGATGCCGAGGCGGCCGAGTTCGTTGCGGCCTACGCGACGGGTGTTGCGGTCGATGGATCCGGTCAGACGAAACCTACCTCGTTGCATTTCACTGCCGGCCAGCAGCGCTTCATGGACGCGGTCCTGGACCTGCGTTCGAACGTCACCAGGGACGATCTCCACGAGGCGCTGTTCGGCCCCTGGATCGGACGGGTCGGCCCAAAGGATACGAGATGGAGAGCGGCCTCGGAACGGTCGCGCGCGCTGCTCTCGTTCGATCCGAGCAAAGAGAAGGCATCGACAGTGGCAGGCGCCGCATGGCTCGCGTTCCAAGCGTTGCCCCTTTTCCCGGTGGTGCCGGTGGGCCGACGAGTGGTCACGACCGGCTTCACCGGGCGCGGAAAGAACGAGCAGTTCACCTGGCCGCTCTGGGAGCCGTGGCTCGAGCTGAGCGAGGTGCGGGTACTGCTGGGACAAGCGGAACTGGCTGAGATGACCCCGCGGCAGCGCCAGCATCGCGGCATCACCCAGGTCCGGCGATCGGAAGTGACGAGAAGCGACCAGGGGTATGGCAATTTCTCAGCGTCTCGGCCAGTTTAGCAGTATCGGCTCGTAGAGATTCGTCTTTCTCCCCGCTTTGTCCGCTTGCATGCTGAACGAGTGGTTGAGAAGGATGACTTGGTTAAAAAGGCTTCCGCTTTGATCAGCAGCAATCGCGCGCGGGGGTGCCGGCGCGTTCTCGGATCAGCGACCCTCGCGACTAGCCATGATGATTGCAGGTCGCGGCATGCGGAGTGCGTCGAACGATTAACCTTGTCCAGGCGATCCGCCTTCTGCTGAGGCGAGAGTTAGCCGGCTTACTCGGACAGACAAGCGCCTAAAATTTTCTCCGTGTAGTAGAGGATTGGCGGTCGGGTGCGTGGCGGCACGGCTCTTCCCCTCGTGGATGGCTCATCCGGTCTGCCGTCGAGCCCATGACCCGGCTCCCATGCGCTCTGCAATGTCCTCTTCCAGCGCTAGCCCGCCTCTCCCCGACCTCCTCCCGGTCCGCATGCTGAACGAGTATGCGTACTGCCCGCGTCTCTTCCACTTCATGCACGTGGAAGGGCGCTGGGCTGATAACGTCTACACGGAGGAGGGACGCCAGGTACACCGGCGCGTGGATCGCCTGGATCATCTGCTCCCGGACCCGGAAGCCGCAGAAGACGATGGGAAAACCGACGGCGGAGACGCCCCGCCGACGATCACGCGTTCCGTGCCGCTGGCCAGTGAACGTCTCGGCCTGACGGCGAAGCTGGATCTCGTCTCGACCGCCGGAGAGGAGGCGGTCCCGGTGGACACCAAGCGAGGCCGCGTTCCCGACAACCCGGAGCGAAGCTGGGAGCCGGAGCGCGTTCAGCTCATGGCGCAAGGACTCCTCCTGCGAGAGCATGGCTACCGCTGCGACCACGGCATTCTCTATTTCGCTGGCTCCCGTACCAGAGTGGACATTCCGTTCACGGCGGAGCTGGAAGCCCGCACGCTGCACCTGATCGAGTGGGCGCGTCTGGCGGCGCGAAGCACTGAGCTGCCCGATCCACTCGACGATAGCCCGAAGTGCAACGGCTGCTCGCTCAGCGGGATCTGCCTTCCCGACGAAACGCTCGCCCTGCGCGAGGTTCCCGCCGATCCGGTGACGCCGAAGCGGATCGACGTCCGCCGCCTCTATCCGGCGCGGGACTCGGCCCTTCCGCTCTACGTTCAGAAGCAGGGCTCTCAGGTTGGGAAGCGCGGGGAGAATGTGATCGTCCGCTACAAGGGGGAGGAGCTCGGCCGGACGCGGCTCAAGGACCTTGCGCAGCTCGTCCTCTGCGGAAACATCTCGGTGTCAGCGCAGACAGTTCACCTGCTCTGCGAGGCAGACGTCCCCATCGTCCACCTCTCGAGCGGCCACTGGTTCTACGGGATCACGCGCGGCATCACGCTGCGCAACAGCTACGACCGCGCGGCGCAGTTCCGCGCGTCTGCCGAGCCGTCGAAGTGCCTCGCTTTCGCTCGCGCGCTGGTCACTGCCAAATGTATGAATCAGCGCACGATGCTCCTGCGCAACGCGAAGCCGAGGCCAGATGCCGCCCTGACTCGCATGAAGCGGCTGATGCGAGACATCCCTGCGGCTCCTTCTTCGGGAGTGCTCTTGGGCGTGGAAGGATCGATCGCGGCACTCTACTTCCAGAACTTCTCCCGGATGCTGCGCCCGCGGGACTTCGATGCGGAATGGGAGTTCGAAACGCGCAACCGCAGGCCACCCGCCGATCCCGTGAACGCCCTCCTCTCCTTCGGTTACGCTCTGCTGGCGAAGGAGTGCACGGTGGCGTTGCTGGCGGAAGGGTTGGATCCCTGGTGGGGGCTCTTCCACCAGCCGCGCCACGGCCGTCCGGCGCTTGCCCTCGACATCATGGAAGAGTTCCGGCCGCTGCTAGTCGACAGTGCCGTAGTGACGGCCATCAATACAGGCATGGTCACGATTTCCGACTTCAACCGCTCGGCCGCCGGCTGCGCACTGACGCCCTCAGGGCGAACCAGCTTTATCAAGGCGTACGAGGCCCGTCTGGACCAGCTGATCACGCATCCGCTCTTCGGGTATCGTTGTTCTTGGCGGGCGACGATCCGGCTGCAGGCGCGACTGCTCTCCCGCTGGTTGCGGGGCGACGTCCCGGAGTATCAGGGTGTGGTGACGAGATGAAGCGGCTCGTTCGGAACTGAGGAGATCCCGTGGAACGACGCCACTTCCTCGTCACCTACGACATCTCCGACGACAAGCGCCGGAATGCTGTGTTCCAGGCGTGCTACGACTTCGGGAATCACGTGCAGTACAGCGTGTTCCTATGCGAACTGGATGCTCGCGAACTGGTCAGGCTGCGTGGGCGTCTCTCCAGCTCGATCCACAACCGGGAAGACCAGATTCTGATCCTCGACCTCGGAAAAGCGATCCACCCGCTGGACTCCATCGTGCAGTGTATCGGCCGCGGTATGACCGTGCCTGCACGAGCTTTGGTGGTTTAGCGTTCCTTGGTCCTTGCGCGAGCGGGGAGGTGATGCGAGAATTCCCGCAGTCTCTCGAAGTGGTTTGGCCCCTTGACCTTGCAGGGAGCGAGCGAGGCGGAGCGCCGTGTAGCAATCGGCGCTCGCGGAGCCGCCGGTCGATTTTGCCTCTGCAACTCCTTTCCGGCGGCATGCTTAGGCTGCCCGCCGATTCCGCGTCCTCAGGGGCGTGGCCACATTGAAGCACGTTCTTCCGGCCAAGCCACGCGCTCTTGCCCGCGATTCCGCGTCCTCAGGGGCGTGGCCACATTGAAGCGAACAATCCCTGCCGCCACGACCGGCTTCCCTGTTTCGATTCCGCGTCCTCAGGGGCGTGGCCACATTGAAGCCTGCCGGTCGACCCGACGTACTGCACCGGCGAGATCGATTCCGCGTCCTCAGGGGCGTGGCCACATTGAAGCCCGAACAGATGCGCGCCGCTGCGCGCGTGGAGTGGAGGATTCCGCGTCCTCAGGTGCGTGGCCACATTGAAGCACGGCATCCGTGATCCAGAACTCCGACGTCTGTCATGATTCCGCGTCCTCAGGGGCGTGGCCACATTGAAG
>JBPCLX010000268.1:0-15315 GCA_051002815.1 Gemmatimonadaceae bacterium | reverse complement strand
AGGCGGTCGCGCCGATTGACGATGCGCGCGTACGAGATGCGGCCGCGATCGAAATAGATGTAGCCGAAGTTCGATCGGTCGCCGATGCTGAGGACGCCGGTCTTCTGCCCCATTGCCAGCAGCTGTAGCACATCGGGCAGGCTGGCCTCGAGGAGCGATCCGCGGATAGCCATCAGCGCATCTCCTCGATCGCACGACCGCCGAGCTCAGGCCATTCCCAGATGGTCTTTTCGCGGTCGAGGAAGAAGGTGTCTACATCCTTGATCCCCGGCCTAATGACGAACGGCGCGCGTACCGCGGCCGCCGGCGTCACCGGAGTGGTCACGACAGCCGGAGTTGCGGCGGGCGGGGGTGCGCCCGGCGTGGCCGTCCGCGACCGGATGGGCGTAGCCGAGCGCACCGGCGTCATCGGCATGTCGTCGAGCAGTCGCCGCGCGAATCCGAGGGTGATCGGCGAATCGTTCTCCTGCGCCTTACGGGCAAGCAAATCGGCGGTAACGATTATCTCGCGGACATCATCAGATTCACGCCGCGCGAGGTACGAAAGCACGTCGGTCGGCACGACATGACCGAGACGCTGGAGGAGAGCGCGATACAGCCGCTGGCGGAGAGTCGAGTCGGGCGGCCGGAGTTCAACGACCAGTCCGCCGGCGAACCGCGAGCGAAGGCGGTCGTCCAGTGTCTCGAGCAGCTGCGGCGGACAATCGAACGCCAGAACGATCTGCTTGCCGGCCGCGTGCAGCGTGTTGAATAGATTGAACAACTCCACCTGCGCGGCCTCTGTGCCGGCGATCACCTGCGCGTCATCGAGCAGCAGGGCATCGACATTTCGCCAGCGCGCGCGCCACCGCTCCACCGTACCGTCTTCCAGCGCGGCAATGAGCTCGTCGACGAACAGCTGCGCCTTGGCACACGCCACGCGCGTTCCGGGAACGTTGGCCAGCCCGTTTCCAATGGCGTGCAGCAGATGCGATTTTCCAACCCCTGCTTCGCCATGCATTACGAGTGGGTTGTACCGGCGTCCCGGCTCGCGCACCACCGCCTCGCCGGCGTGAACGGCGAACTGGTTGCAGGGCGCGATTTCATAAAGCTCGCGAGTAAATACCTCGACCGGTCCGGGGGGAGGCTCCCTCTCTGCCATGGCCCTGGAGACCAGGTTTTCGGCTTCGGAGATTCGCGATGGATCGCGGAATACTTCGGCGCCGGCCAGCGATGGATCGGCGTCCGTTCCGGCGGCCTCGAGCTCCTGAAGGCGCTTCACCACGGCCTCGAAAGCGGCAATGGCATCTTCCACCTGGCCTCGCCCCGTGCCTTCGAGAAGATCGGTCACGTAGCCGGCCTCGGACCACATCGCCACCGCATCGGCGAGCCGCTGCGTCGATTCGTCCACCTGTTCGCTGACGAACGCGGCGAGATCGGACACGAACGCGCTGAACTCGTCAGGTATCGCCGCCATGCCAGGGGCAGGTGTATAGCGTCCGCCCAGGATTTTCGGCACCGTCGCCGGCACCACCTGTCCCTCACCCAGCTGCTGAAAGGCCATCAGACGGTTCAGCGCACCCTCCAGCTCACGCACGTTCCCGTGGCCGATTCTCGCCACCGCCTCGGTCACGCCGGCAACGAAGTTGATGCCGAACTCCTCGCACTTGCGCCGGAGGATCGCGACCCGCGTTTCGTAGTCAGGCTTGTCGATGTCGACTATCAAGCCACCGGAAAAGCGCGTCAGCAGCTGCGCATCGAGCTCGGAGATCTCCGCCGGGGGCCGGTCGCTGGCAAGTATCAGCTGGCGTCCTCCGCGCCGCAGGACGTCGAACATTCGCAGCAGTTCCGTCTGTGTCTCGCGCCGGCCGGCGAGAAACTGCACGTCATCCAGAAGGAGCATATCGACGTCACGAAACCGTTCGCGGAACTCGGCCACGCGTCCCGCGGCGACCGCGCCGTGCAGCTCGTCTACCATCTCCCCTAACGCCACATAGTAGGTGCGAAGAGATGGTGCAAGCTCGGTCGCCAGCTGTGCGGTGGCGAGCAGCAGATGGGTTTTGCCCAGCCCGGAATTGCTGTAAATGAACAGCGGGTTGTAGGCCGCGCCTGGCGACTGCGCAACCGCACGCGCCGCCGAAACGGCCAGCCGGTTGGCCGCGCCGACGACGTAGTTCTGGAACCGGTACCTGCCGTCAGCGGTGCCCGGCGACATGCCCCACCTCCGACGATGTGTGACCACTCATGCGCCGCAGTACCAGCTCCGAAATCCCACGCAGCGTCTCGAACACGCCCTCGCCGCGTACCGCACCGGCCGTGTAGGATGTGACACCGCGGAAATTCAGCTCCTCATCGAGACGCTCGGCATCGAGAATCATTTCCTCCGGAAGGTCCTGCTTGTTGTATTGCAGGACCATCGGCACCGTGCGGGTATCCACGCCCTGCGCGGCCAGATTGGCGTGGAGATCCTGCAGGCTTTCGACGTTCTCCGCCAGCTGGCGCGTCTGACTGTCCGCTACGAAGACGATTCCATCGGCGCCCTGCAGCACCAGCTTCCGGGTCGTCGCGTAATAGACCTGGCCCGGTACGGTGTAGAGCTGCAGGCGCGTGGTGAAGCCGGAGATGGCGCCCAGGTCAATCGGCAGGAAGTCGAAGAACAACGTTCGGTCGGTCTGCGTCGCCAACGAAACGAGATTCCCCTTCCGGCCCCGCGGGACCTGGTCGTGGATGTACTGCAAGTTGGTCGTCTTCCCCGACCGCCCAGGGCCGTAGTAGACGATCTTGCAGGTAATCTCGCGAGTGGCGTAGTTGACGAGTGACACAATGCGTCCGTCGTTATGTTATCCGCTTCAGCCCGTCGGAACTTCGTGCGGGCTGGCCCGCCCGAACAACGCCGCCAGGCTGCGGTTCAATTCCTGCTCGAAGTCGCCGGCCAGCGCGGGACTCCGCTCCTGCGCGGGCGCCACCGCTGCGAGAGCCGTGCGCAACTCCTCGAAATACACTCGCACAAGTCCGAGCGATGTGGTCCGGTCGAACGCGCTCAACAACACCAGATCTCCACCCGTCGTTTCGACGCGCGCGAGAAAAACCTGCCGTACCGTGCCACCGTGGTGCAACTCGCCGAACGGAGCTGACTCCATTTCCTTGCCGAGAGCCGTGCCTGAGGCGTGGATCGCCGCCGCAAGAGCGCACGCCGCCATCACGTCCAGCGACCGCGTAAAGCCGAACTGACCCAGAACCTGACCGCTCGGGTGGATGAGCAGCGCGAACAGCACGCGTGCATCGTCCACGAACCGGTGCAGCGGCTCCTCGACCCACTGTTCCGCGACGGTGACAATCATGCGAGCCCCGCCGCCGCCCGAATCATCTCCAGACGAACAATGCCCACGTTTACAGACGATTCGGCTACCGCAATGAGTACGAGCGATCCTCGTCCGGCGGCGAATATGTGTCCGCACTCCGCCTCCATTCGCAGGAATGCCGTGTCTCCCAGCCCCGCCGCCCCGGCGGACTGTCGCGCCTTTCGGTAGATGGACGCGCCCAACGCGGCCACCGTGCTCGCCTTTATGCCATGCCGCACCGTCGCATCGATGATGATGTCATCCTGCGCGTCGACCACCATCGCGCCGACTATCCCCCGGTGGCGGGAAACGGCGGCGAGCGGGGCGACGTATGGCGAGCTCACGCGCCGGCACGCGAAACGGTCCGTTCGAGCCACGTCCGCGCCTCGACCGCACACAGCTCGAGCACACGCCTCACCAGCCCCTGCGGCAGCGCGGTGTCGGCGGCGAGCAACACCAGCCCGCCGTCGCCGGCTGGCGCCATGGCAACCGTCGCCGCATCGGTCTCGAAGGAGATGCACTTCCAGCTGCCTAACGCCAGATGGCGCATGGCGCGCTGCACTTCATCGCTCACCCCGCGCAGCTCCGCGCCGATCTCCTGCGAGACGTCCCCGCCCTCGACCGTCGGATAGCTGCCGGCAATCACCAGCCCCTCGGAATCGATGAGCAGCGCAGTCATCTCACCCTCGCCGAGAGCATCGGCGAACAGCGGCGTCGGCTCGGCGGCCGGTTGCACCAGCGGATCGTGGTTCTGGGGCGGGACGTCGGAGGCATGATGGCGCACGACAGCCAGCGCGGCGGAGATGGACGGATCCTCTCCGCCCTGCTCCGCCACCGTGAGCAGTTCGCGCTCAGCCTCGGACCAGCGTCCCTGCTTGAACAGCACGAATCCCTTCCCCTTTCGAGCGCCGAGATGCCGGGGCGCAAGACGCAGGACCGCGTCCCAGGACTGAAGGGCGCGGTCGAATTCGCCGAGATCGGCGTGGATGCGCGCGATGAGATCATGCGCGTCGCTATTACCGGCATGACGCTCCAGGCCGCGCAGCGACACACGCAGTGCCACGTCGAGCTGCCCCCGGCGACGCAACGCCTCCCCCAATCGGAGAAAGACGAGGCTCCCTGGCTCGCGAGCGAGCTCCAGGCTCAGTTGACTGACTTCATCGAACATTTTCGTGCTCCCGAAGCAGGTCGTGCAACCGCGCGGCTGTCTCGAGTACCCCGCGCACCTTTGCTGCGTCGCGTCCCCCCGGTATCACGCGGAGGTAGCGCTCCCAGGCGTCGACTGCCTCGGCCAGCTCTCCGCAGTGCGCAGCCGCGTATCCCAGCTCGCGGTGCACATCCCCGTTCAACGCATCCAGTCCCGCGGCGCGCTTGAGCTCGCGCAGCGCCTCGGCGTGGCGCCCGAGGCGCGAAAGCCCCGACGCCAGCGCCAGCCTGGCGTCAACCAGTGTCGGTTCGAGTGATACGGCCTCACGCGCGGCCGAAACCGCACGATCGATGTCCCCCTCGCGCAAGGCGGTGTGCGCGCGGTCGAGGTGGACACGCGGCCCAACCGCGCCATTTCCCTCGACGTCCGATTCGCGCACGTGGACGGCGACCACGCCGGTCATCACAAGCCCATAGGTGATCTTGGCCACCTCGAACTCACTCCGCGCCAGGTGCGTCGCTATCGCCCGCAGGTCGCGTGACCCGTCGATCTCGGCCAGCACTTCCCATTCGTTGGGCAGAAGGTCGAGCAGCGCCGGCTGGTCGCCGGTGACGGGGGCGAGCGCGGGGATGACCCCGGCGTGGGGAACCACCCGCTCGATGCGCGACCATTCGTCGATGCGGCGCGCCGCCTCCATGAGCAGCGACTCCGTCGAGATACGGATGATCGCCTCGGCCGGCGCATTGTCCACCGACCGCTCCTCGAACGAGAAGTAGCCTTCGGCCCACGACAGCAGGCCAAAGACGATCTCCTCGACCTGGAAGCGCACGTGGCGCTCGAGCTCGCGCCGGGTGATCGCGCCGATGTCTACGAGTATCTCGCCTAACGCCCTGGCCCCGACTTCGCGCTGCTGAATGCCCATCGCCCGCGCAATGTCACCGTGCGTAACCTTGCCCGCGCGAATGAGCAGCTCCCCCAGCGGACGCGGGTTGCTGCGCAACGCGGCGAACGTCACCGAACCCCGATCGAAGAAGACCTGGCCCTGGTTGTCGCGCAGCGCGGACGTGACCGCGAGCACGCCCGTCTTCCGGCTCAGATCGAGCAGTTGGAACACGTCGTGGATTCCGAGCTCGCGCAGCGGTCCCTCAATGGGCATGGACCGCCTCCTCTACTGAATCGAATATCTGGCCCAGCTGCGCAGCGGTGCGCGCGTCGGCCCTCGCCCGGTCGGCATACTCGCTGGCCGGCGCCACCTCTATGACCTGCCGCCACCGCGACACCGCCCTTCGATAATCCTTGCGTCGTGCATGAACCATCCCATCGTGGTAGAGCGCGGCTGCATTCCAGGGATCGAAGCGCAGGAGACGCTCGAACGCCACCCCGGCATCTTCGACGCGCCGCAGCTCCAGTAATTGCTCACCGAGCTCCATCAGCGCCTCGAGATTGTACGGGTCCCGCCCCAGCAACTCGATGAGTGGATCGAGTGCGGTGCGGCCGCGCCCGAAACGCCGGCGCATGCGGGATAGTTCGAGCGCCGCATCCACGTATGTCGGCACCGCCTCGAGAGCGCTCAGAAGCTGAGCTTCGGCGCCGTCAGCATCGCCTGCGCTGGAAAGCAGCCGGGCCAGCTCATAGCGAGCCAGCGCGAAATCTCCATCCAGACGAACCGCGTCGCGATAGGCGCTCAGCGCAGCATCGGTGTCGCTCGCCTCCAGCGCCAGGTCACCCAGCTGCTTCAGGACATCGGCTCGCGCCGGTGCGCTGGAGCGCGCACGCTGCAGCAGCTCGCGCGCCCCCCCATGCTCGCCGCATTCCATTCGGGCGCGGGCGACGAGCAGGAGCGTCTCGACGCTTTGGCCGTCAGCGATCAGCAGCTCTTCGGCACCCTGGCGCGCTTCAGCGGCGCGGCCGATCATCACCAGTGATCGCACGAACCCGAAGAGCGCATCGCGTCCGCCCCCATTGCGAGCCTCGGAAAAGCGCTCCAGCGCTTCGCCATGGAGGCCCCGCGCCGAAAAGGTCTCGCCGAGCAGCGTCATACCCTGCGCGCGGTCTGCACCACGCGCCATGGCGCGGCTGACTTCGGCCGCCGCGCTATCGAACAGCCCCTTGGACAGGTAGTCCGCGGCTAGCTGATAGGGACCTACGCCTGGCGGTGGTTCAATTGGAGCCTCGTCAGGCTCGCTCGACAGATGGCTGAACACGGCGGCCAGCACGTCCGGATCGAAATCGAATGCGTCGACCACGTCGGGTGAGCGCTGATCGCCGGCAAGGTCCGGTACCACCGCAATGTCGGCATCCTCGTACTGCACATCGATCGCGAGCTCGAACCGCTGTGCTACATAAAAGGAATCGAGCTCCAGCGCGCGCTTCGTCTCGCGCAGCGCGCCCTGGTAGTCTCCGAGATTGGACAGGGTGAAGCTCAGATTGTAATGCGCTTCCGCATAGTCGGGCCGCGCATCGATGGCGCGGCCAAATGCGTTGCGGGCTTCCTCGAACCGGCGAAGCTCGGCGTAGATGACACCCATCCCGTTCCACGCTACTGGCTGGTCGGGGTGCGTCTCGAGAACCCGGCGATACGCCTCCAGGCCAAGCGGCAGCCGGCCGGTGCGGAAGAGCAGGAGTGCCAGGTTGAGCCAGGCCTTGGTGAATCCCGGCTTGGCGGCGAGCGCCGCGCGAAAGGCATCCAGTGCCTCGTCAGGCACGCCGCCGTGAGAAAGCGCCACACCCAGATTGTTGTGAGCGAGCGCGTAGGCACCGTCTATCCGGAGCGCGCGGGTGTAGCTCTCTCCGGCCTCGCGGAAAAGGCCTTCCTGATGGAGTGCAACGCCACGCTCGTTCCAGATCTTGGGGCTTTCCGTATCGAGCGAGAGCACTTCTTCGTACAGCTCGAGCGCCGCGCGAGAAGCGCCGGTGAGCAGCTGCACCTCGGCCATCGCCTGCAGCATCAAGGCGCGCTCCTCGCCGCGCTCCAGGCCCGCGCGGTACTCGCGCAGCGCCTCGGCGTAGTAGCCCTTCTGGCGAAAAGCGAGCCCCAGATTGTAATGGGCCAGCTGTCCGCCCGAAGCTACCTCGAGCGCCTGCGCCCGCCGTTCCTCCCGGCCGGGCACCAGTTCGCTGAAGCGAGCCGCGTTATAACCGTCGAGAGACAGGTTGGTCTGCGCGCGATTGAGCGCAGGGTTCAGCTCAATGGCACGTCCGCGCGCCAGCCGGGCTTCCTCGTGCAGCCCCATGTCGCCTAGCACGAATCCCAGCAGGTAATGGGCATCGGCGTAGTCAGGCGACAACTCGATCGCGCGCGCCAGCGCTTCGCGCGCCTCAACGTTCAGTCCCCGATTGTACAGCACCTCGCCGATGTAGAACTGTATCAGCGAGCTGCGGGGGTCCAGGGAGAGTGCTCGCTCCAGCCACTGCAGGGCGCAAACCAGGTCACCGGCCGCCTTTTCCGCCAGGCCGAGCTGCAGCATCGCGCCGATGTCGTGCGGATGGTGGTCGAGCAGCGTCGTGAACTCGGCGATCGCCTCACGCGTGTCCCCCACCGCTGCGTGCGCGCGGGCCAGATCCCATCGCGCATCACGATCGTCGGCGTGGGCGCGCAAGCGTTCGCGCAACTCGGCAAGCCGCCGGGCATAGACACCGGACTGGAAGTAGGCGATCTCCAGATTCCGCTGAGCAACCTGCATTTTCGGATCGAGCTCGAGCGCGCGCGTGAACGCCGCGACCGACTCTTCGTGCAGCCCCTTGTTGAAGTAAAGGACGCCCAGATTACTGTGGGCGCCCGCGTCGGATGGATCGATTCGCCGGGCAAAGCTCCGGAGAATCGCGCGATCACGCTCCGAGGTGAGAGGCGAGGACACGGCGCGGATCGTCAGGCGACACGAACAGCGCGGAGAATCGCCTGCAGCGCCGCGTAGTCGGGGATGAGCACGAAAAAGCCGCGGAGCACCTCATCCTGTTCGCTGAGCATGAACTGCGTCTCGACCGAGAAAACATGGTCACGGTCCGCGTTGAACTGGAGGTACGCGGTGGTCAGGATCGCAGCCGACATGTCCACCACCAGGCTCGGTGGCGACGGAAGAAGCATCAGCCCCATGAATTCGCTCAGCGCGTTCATGTATGCGCCTGCCAGTATGTTGCCCGCTTCCTTCATTGCCGACTGCTCGAGCACGCCGAACTCGACGCACGAGCCGGTTGGCCGCCGGAGCATCAGCTCGGCCAGCCGCATGGCAGTCGGCTGCGGAAAGACGAGCAGCGTGCGGCCGGTCAGATCGCCGAGCATGTGCATCATCACGGCGGCGATGGGCTCTTCGTCCTCCGTGATCTGTGCGGGCATGTCTTCGAGCCGCGCGATGTTGATCGTCGGCACGGTGATCATGATCCGGTTGTCCGTCATCTGCGACAGCGCGGTCGCCGCGTGACCGGCGCCGATGTTGGCGACCTCGCGCAATGCGTCGAGCTGCAGGTCCCTGAGTGATAGAAGGTCGTTCATTGGCGCCCCACTAGAGGAGACTGCCCACGTCGAGAATCAGCGCAGGCGATCCGTCTGGAAGAATCGTCGCTCCGCTGAAAATGGCCGCGCCTCCGCGCGCGGCGTCGAACTGCTTCACCACGATGTCCTGCTGTCCAGTCAACTCATCCACGATCAACCCGAGCCTGCGGTCACCAGCCTCGAGCACGATTACCTGCATCCCCAGCTCATCCGCGGCTGGCATGTCGATCAGCTTGCGAAAGCGGATCAGCGGAAGCACCTCCTCCCGCAGGGGCAGCACCTCCGCCCCGCGCACCGTAAACGACTCCCTCCGCTCCAGCGATACCGTTTCACGCACATGGGTGATCGGCACCGCGTAAGTCTCGTCGTCGACCCTCGCGAGCAGCGCGCGCACGATCGCAAGCGTCACCGGCAAGCGCATGGTCACCGTGGTACCTGCTCCCGCCGCCGTCTTGATCTCCACGGAGCCACCCAGTGAACGAACGCGGGTGTAGACCACGTCGATTCCCACACCACGTCCCGAGAGATCCGTTACTCGCTCGGCCGTCGAGAACCCCGGTCGGCCAATCAGGCGAATCAGCTCTTCGTCGGTGAGCTCGGTCTTGCCGCCATCCACCAGCCCCAGCCCAATGGCCTTATCCAGCACACGAGTGCGGTCTATTCCGCGCCCGTCGTCGGTCACCCTCACCACTACCGACGACTTCTCGCGCGATGCAGTCAACGTCAGGCGGCCGCTCGGCGGCTTGCCAGCCCGGGTCCGGTCGGCCGGCGTTTCGATACCGTGATCGATGGCGTTACGAAGCAGATGCATCACCGGATCGCCGATCTCGTCCAGCATCGAACGATCGAGCTCGATCTCCTTGCCTTCCACCATCAACTCCACTTCCTTGCCTGACGATCGAGCCGAATCGCGAACCAGCCGCGGAAAGCGGTCGAACACCTGCCACACCGGCACCATGCGGCTGAGCATGATCTCGTCCTGCAGCTCCCCGATCAACCGCGACGCCTGATCCATTGCGTCCTGCAGCGGCGGATCCTCGACGGGGCGGGTGAGCCGCAAGAGCCGCCCACGCATGATCACCAGCTCGCCGATGAGGTTCATCATGCTGTCGAGCCTTCGCAGGTCCATCCGCACGTGGCGCGCCCGGCGGGCGACCGGCGCATCACCGGACTTGCCACTGGCGTTCGACGCTCCGCTCTCGGTAACGATCGTCTGCTCCACCAGTACCTGTTCGACGCTTCCAACCGATCGTATCGTACGCTCGATCGTCGCCCGGTCCACCACGGTGTCGATGCGCAGCGAGAAGGCGCGGTCGAACTGCTCCTCCTGCAATGCCTCGACAGGCGGGGCGACCGAATGCACACGACCTAACGAACTGGCACGCTTGACGATCAGAAAGGCGCGCGCGCCCTTGAGCGGCGTTTCCGGCTCGAGCAGCACGCGCACCAGCTGCCCGGTCGTCTCGCCCGTTTCCGCTTCGGACTGAAGGTGACCGACGGTGCGCGGTTCCGTTCCGCCGATCGCACGAAGCCGCGCCACCACCGCGACCACATCCGCGTCGTCAGGTCCGGCCTGCGCTCCCTCCTCGATCGTTCGGTCCAGCGCATCGGCAGCGGCAAAGCAGGCATCGAGCAGCTCTGGAGTCACCGACAGCTTCCGCTGCCTTACCCGGTCGAGCAGCGTCTCCATCTCGTGGCTAAGCGCCGCCACCCCCGCATACCCCATCGTGGCGCTCATCCCCTTGATGGTATGGACGGCGCGAAAGATGGCGGTAACCGGCTCGCTCGCCGTGGGCGCGCGCTCCAGTTCGAGCAGCAGGTGGTTGATCGCCGACAGATGCTCCCGGCTCTCGGTCAGGAACAGTTCGGCATAACGGGCGAGGTCCAAGGGATTGCCGGAGCGCTCAGCCAATGACGCGCTGCACCGCCTCCAGCACACGGCTCGGCTGGAACGGCTTCACCACGAAGTCGCGTGCCCCGGCCTGGATCGCTTCAACCACCAGCGCCTGCTGCCCCATCGCGCTGCACATGAGGATGCGCGCCTCAGGATCTATGCGGGTGATCTCGCGCACCGCATCGATCCCGCCCATGTCCGGCATCACAATGTCCATCGTGACGAGGTCCGGCTGCAGCTGCTTGTATCGGTCGATCGCCTGGACGCCTGTCTCCGCTTCGCCAACGATCGTGAACCCGGACTGCGTCAGGATATCGCCGAGCATGGTGCGCATGAAGATGGCATCATCGCAGATGAGTACCGTCTGGGACACGTGGCCTCCGGTCAAAGCATGACCTGCTTGATGATGGTGTGGATGTCGAGGATGATGACGATCGAATCCCCCGAATGTCCCACGCCGGTGATCACGCCGGGGGCCCCATGCTCGGGGCCGGGGGGGTCGATCTCGTCCGGCCGGAGGCGCAACACCTCGCTTACCTCATCGACGGCAATGCCTACGAGTTTGCCGAAGTGCTCCACCAGTATGATCGACGCGTCTTCGCCCACTCCCGGACCGCCAAGGCGCCGGGACAGATCGAGCACCGTGACGATGGTGCCGCGGACGTTTACGAGGCCGGTGACGAACGGTGGCGACTTGGGAAGGCGGGTCGCGGCTCGAGCCGGGATGATCTCGCGGATAGACAACAGGTCGACCGCATACGTGCTTCCGCCTAACTGGCAGAGCACGAGCGGACGCACGGCATCATCCGTCGTCGCGGGGAGGGTCGGAAGGGTCGTAGAAGGCAAAGCGGTCGAGCGGGTCCGGGTCGTCGAGCAGTTCCGGCATCTCCGCTACCGTCGCAAGGCTTCGGCGCAGATCCTCCGGCAGCGGTGACCGCAGAGTCACCAATTCGCCCGATTCCGGATGGCGAAACGACAGCCAGGCGGCGTGCAGAAAGTGGCGCTGCGGCGGGAGCCCGACCAGTCGACGCCCGCCTCCTCCACCGTAGGTGTCATCGCCAACCACTGGATGGCCGATCGATGCCAGGTGGACCCGAATCTGATGCGTGCGTCCGGTATGCAGATGGGCCCGGAGAAGCTCACACGAATCGAAGCGGGCGAGTCGAACGAAGTCAGTCCGCGCTACCCTTCCGGTACTGACGACCGCCATGCGCTTTCGGTTGCGCGGATCGCGAGCAATCGGCGCTTCGACGGTTTCTCGCTCGCTACGAAGATGCCCCCAGCAGAGCGCCGCGTAGCGGCGCACAATCCGCCGGTGGGCCAGGGCGGCGCCGAGAACCCTGTGCGCGCGATCGGTCTTGGCAACGAGCAACAGCCCCGAGGTCTCCTTGTCGAGCCGGTGCACTATCCCCTCGCGATCGGGGCCAGCGCCCGCTGACAGCTGTCCCCCGCGCCCCTTGAGCGCGTTGACGAGCGTGCCGCTCCAGTTTCCCGGCGCAGGGTGCACGACCAGTCCCGAAGGCTTGTCCACGACGAGCACGTGCGCATCCTCGTAGGCGATCGATAGCGGAATGTCTTCAGCCACCACCGGCCGAGCAGCGGGTGCCGGTATCTCTACCTCGATCCGGTCGGCTGCGCGCGGCCGATAGCTCGCCCTTTCGCGGCTACCGTTAACGAGCACGTGTCCGGTGGCGATGAGTGTGGCTGCCTGGGTCCGGGACAGGTCGAGCCGCGCGGCCAGAAGCGAATCGAGGCGGACATCGCTATCCGCCTCGATCTCGACCACGTGTCGTGCAGAGGCCACCCCAGTCACCCCGCCCTCCAAGGTTCAGCTTCCGCCGCTCGAGCGCGCCGCCGGTACACTCGCCGACTCCATTGCAGCTGTTGCGCCCTCCTCCTCTTCGCCCCACAGTGCCCAGGCAAGCAGAAAAGCGCCGGTGCTCACGGCTACATCGGCGATGTTGAAGGTTGGCCAGCGCCAGCCGCCGACGCCCATGTCGATGAAGTCAACTACCCCCATCTCGTGGCGGACACGGTCGATCAGATTGCCCAGAGCACCGCCGCAGACCAGCGCGATGGCGAAGACGCGGAGCCGCTGGCCGACGCGCGTGGTGATGTACAGCCGGCCAAGCACGTACAGCGCGACCACGGTAAGGATGAGGAAAACCCACCGTGAGTACGGCCCCACGTGCAGGCCAAACGCCGCGCCGCGATTGTAGACGAGGGTGAACCGGAACCAGTCGCCAAAGACTTCGCGTGACGAGTACACCGGCGACAGCACCTGAACGGCCAACCACTTCGTGACTACATCTGCGACGACGATGACCAGTACGATTGGCCAGAACAGCGCCGTCTTACTGCTTGGCATCTTCCTCGCGCTGCTTGCACGTGAAGCACAGGCGCGCATGAGGGAGAGCATCGAGCCTGTCGAAGTCGATGAACTCGCCACAGGAGTGGCACTTGCCGAATGTCTCGGGCGAGCGGTACAGCCGCCTTAGCGCCTCATCGATGTGCCAGAGGAACCGTCCCTCCTGGCTGGCAAACAGAAACGCCTTCTCGCGTTCCATGGCATCGGTCCCCTGATCAGCCATGTGAAAGGAGTAGGAGCTCAGATCACCGTCGGCGGATTGGGGTGTGGCGTTGAAGGTCTCGCTGTAGTTGCCAAGCTCCTTGAGCACGCGCCGCCTCTCGTCGAGCAGGCGCTTCTCGAAGTGCGCGAGCGTCTTCTTGCTCAGGGGTTTAGTATTTGGCTTCTTGGCGCTCGAAGAGGGCATGCCTAGGGTACTCGCGATAGGGAGATGCTTGCGGGCAGTCCATCCAGGTCAACGGACTGCACCGCGTCACTCGTCGTGGGGTCGATGTCGCCGGACGTCATCTCGACGGCCAGCACCTCCGATGAAATATACTCGGCGTGCTCGCGCAATACGGCGTCTACCTCGGGCGAGCCGCTGACGCGAAGCACAATGCGATCCTCGACGGCGAACCCGGCCTCCTTGCGCATGCGCTGCACCCTGCTCACGAGCTCCCGGGCGAGTCCTTCGCGCCTGAGCTCAGGCGTTACCGCGGCATCAAGCGCCGCAAAATAGCCCTGCTCCTCCTTGACCGTGAGCGCCCCGGAAGCGCGACGCACGATCGTCAGCTCCTCGGCAAGCAGACCGAACGAATCGCCTTCAAGCGAGATCGCCACCTCCTCACCTCGCTCGAGAGCTCGGAGCGCCTCATCGTTGAGCGCCGAAACAGCCTGCGCGGCGAGCGGGGTACGCTTGCCGAACCGCTTGCCGAGCGCGCGAAAGTTGGGCTTTGCTTCGAGCCTGACGAAATCGGCGCCACTCGACACCCATTCCACCGACTTGACGTTCAATTCCGTCGCCAGCAACGGTGCAAGGGCGGCCAGCTGCCGCTCGTTACCGCCCGGCGCCACGCAGACGAGGCGGGCGAGCGGCTGCCGCACCTTGATGTCGGCCTCCTCGCGCGCCGCACGTCCCAGCCGAGAGAGCACACGTACCTGAGCCATCGAGCGCTCGAGTGCCGGATCGGCCTCCGCCGCGCTGCCGCACTCGTACCGAGCGAGATGCACCGAGTCGCCGGTTAGCGCCCGATGCAGCCAATCAGTGATGAAAGGGGCGAAGGGAGCCAGCAGCCGCGACACGCAGCGGAGCACTTCGTACAGCGTGGCGAACGCCGCTCGGTTGTCCGCGCCGTCCACCTCGTAAAACCGCGCGCGGCTCAGCCGCACATACCAGTTCGAAACGTCGTCGACGACGAATTCCATGATTGAACGGATCGCGAGAGTGGGCTCGAGGTCACCGAGCCGGCGATCCACCTCGGCTGCGACAGTCGTCAGGCGGGAGAGAATCCAGCGATCGAGGGGTGGGCGCGCCGAGGGCGCGGGATCCCGTTCGGACGGCTCCCAGCCGAAATTCGCATACTGCGCGAACATCCCGGAATACGTATTCTTGAGCGTCAGGAGGAAGCGGCCAGACATCTCCTTGATCGCCCCTTCGTCGAATCTCCGCGGAACCCACGCCTGACTGGAGGCGACGAGAAAGAGCCGCACCGCATCGGCGCCATGCCTTTCGAGCACTTCCCACGGGTCGGCAATGTTGCCCAACCGCTTGGACATCTTGACGCCGTTCGCATCGAGGACCATGTCGTTCACGACCACGGAGGCGTACGGCGCGGCGAAGCTGCCGGCACCTTCTTTCCCCGGCTCGTTGTTCGGCAGCGCATCTCCCAGCCCGGTGGCGATCGCCAGCAACGAGTAGAACCATCCGCGGGTCTGATCGATCCCTTCGCAGATGAAGTCAGCCGGATAAAGCCGCTCGACCACCTCGCGGTTCTCGAACGGATAATGCCACTGGGCGAAGGGCATCGAACCGGAATCGAACCAGGTGTCGATGACCTCGGGAACGCGGGACATCATCGGGAAAGGGGAAACGGGAAATGGGAAATGGGAGTCCGAGCC
>JBPCLX010000267.1:0-4662 GCA_051002815.1 Gemmatimonadaceae bacterium | reverse complement strand
GCGGAAGCGAGACGGGCAGCGGATGCGGCGCGGATGGGTAACCGTGAGATCGAGGCGCGCTTCTGACAGCGCGGCCCGCTCGGCGGAGAAGCTCGAAACGGCCCGCGCACCACGCGGGCTGTTTCTCATTCCTGCGCGATCCAATCGAAAACCCACCCTGTTTCCCATTTCCTAATTCCTATTTCCTAATTCCTATTTCCTGCCCTTCGGTTACCGGCAGATGTTCCCATCCGTCTCAAGTGGATAGCCCGGCTTTCCGGGGCCATTCAATTAAGCCGCTAATGGTTAGCCTATTGCCTTCGCCCCTCGGCGTCGGTAGCCTCTTCAGTCCGGGCGCGTAATCGACATGCGCTCGAGGCCCGAAGGACTCGCACCTGTGACTCGTGATGATCCGGTCTCTCCAGAGCCGTCCGACGACAGAGAAGACGGCACCTCACTTCGTGAGAGGCTGTCGGTGACGAGCGCGCAACGCCCCACTCCAATCCGGGCCGGCCGGCCGGCGCTCGCGCGAATACCGCGTGAGCAGCCGCTTGTTCAGGCTCCTCCGCCCATCCTGCGCTCCATCCTGTGGGCGCCCGAAGGTGGGATGTCGGCCGGCATGGGTGAGCATACGATCTTCGTTACGCAGGGGGCGCTGCGCGAGGTGAGCCGCCACGTCTGGTCGCAGCCGACCCAGGAGCTGCTTGGCTTCTTGCTAGGCGAAAGGCGGGAGTCTCCCGAGACCGGCGTTCGCTTTCTGCATGTGAGCGCCACGAGCCGCAGCAGCTACGTGATTCCCGAGGGCTCAGAGGAAGTCATCGCCGAAGTTGCCTGGCACGCTGGGCACCTCGAGGCGCGTCGCCGCAAGCTGCAGCTCCTTGGATGGTATCACAGCGCTGCGTATGTTGGCTCCGCTCCGACTCTGCGTGATGTACACGCGCATTCCGAGCACTTCCCCGATCCCTGGCAGATTGGACTCATCCTGGCGCCGCGAGCCGACCGCGTCGCGGGTGGGTTCTTCCGCTCGGGCGATCGAGGCGAATCGGAGCGGTTCCTTCCGTTCTTCGAGGTTGCGGACGACAGCGCACTGCTCCCCGACGGACAGAAGCGGTCGGTCGTGCCGTGGACCAACTACGTACCGGATATCCCTCCGGCGCGCGTAACGCAGGTTGCAGTCGCGCGGCCCAAGCTTGGTCAGGGCACGATTCAGCTGATCATGCCGCAGCCGCGTGCGGAGGAACAGGCGCGTGGCATTCTCGCCAGGCGACGCGCCGCGAACCGCTTCCGCATGAGCCAGCGGCAGCGCAGGGCTCGCCGCCGCCGAATGCTGGTTGCCGCCGCGATGCTGGTGGTTCTCACGGCGGCCACGGTTTGGGCGTTCACGATGCTTGGCTAATCAGTCTTCGGCGCGCGCTCCCTGCATGGAGCGCGCTAGGCACTTCGTCAAACCTGACCCCCGATGAGCGCCGGACTCATTCTGGTACTCGCCGTTGCGGTCGCCTATCTGGCGACGCATGTCGCCTTCGACTGGCTCGCAAGGCGGCTGCTGCTCGTGTCGGGCGCCGAGTACCTCATTCTGGGCATACTGCTCGGCCCCCGCGTGTCGGGGGTGCTCTCGGTCGAGACGCTCGCCGGCTTTGCGCCGCTGACGACGCTCGCGCTGGGATGGATCGGCGCCATCGTCGGTACGCAGTTCTACCTGCCCGGCCTGGTCCGCATCTCCGGCGTGATGTACAGGCTCGCGTTCGGCGAGGCGCTGGGAACGCTGGCGGTCGTCGCCGGACTGGAGCTGTTGTTGTTCTGGTACGTGTTCGGCCTCGCCTGGCAGGTGGCGATCGTGCCGGCGGTCGCGCTCGGCGCCATCGCCGCGGTGTCGGCGCCCACCGGCATCGAGGTCGTCGCACGGCGCCTCATGCAGCGTGGGCCTGTCGTCAGGCAGCTTCAGGTTGCCACGGCCATCGATGCCCTGGTCGGCATTGCCACGCTCGGCCTGCTCCTCTCGTTGTACCACCCCGGTGATCTCGCCACCGGCTACCGCATCACCTCGACGGAATGGGTGGTAATCACGCTAGGGATCGGCATCACCGGCGGAGCGCTGTTTCATCTCTTCCTCGGCGAAGACACGACGGTCGACCGGCTGTTCATCTCGCTCGGCGGAGCGCTGATACTCATATCCGGCGCGGCGGCCTACCTGCACCTGTCGCCGCTTCTCGCTGCCCTGGTATTCGGCGCCACGCTCACCAATACGTCAAGGCATCGTGAGATCATTGCGCGCACACTGTCGAACGCCGAACGGCCGTTCTACTTCGTGCTGTTGATCATGGCCGGCGCATCGTGGACGCCGAGCCTGCGGATGTGGGTGCTTCCGGTGGCCGTCTTTCTCGTCGCGCGCGTGCTGGGAAAGATCTGGAGCGCGCGCATCGGTGCGTATGCGACCGGCCAGACGGGAGTGCTCGGCAAGGACTGGGGGCTGGCGTTGCTAGGGCAGGGAGGGCTCGCGCTTGCACTTGCTCTCGACTACATCACGCTCGAAGGGACGGCGCTGGCCAACATAGTTTTCACCGCGGCGATCGCATCGGTGCTGCTCACCGACGTAATGTCGGCCCGCCTCGTCCAGTCGGTGCTGGCGCCTCTGCTGGGAGCACCGCGACGGTCCTCCGCCGTTGCCGCACTGCCGGAATCCACATCGACGGAGGAGCGATAGATGCGCCGGGTAGCGGTGCTGCTGCTGCTGTTTCTCGGGATGTCGCTCATCATCCCGATCCAGCAGGGCGCACACGGAGCCGGAGCGCAATCGCTGCTCATCTTCGGCTTCCTGGTACTCGCGGCATACACGGTCGGCGAGCTCGTCACGCCGCTCACTCTGCCGCGCATCACCGGCTTTCTGCTCGCCGGAATCCTGTTCGGACCGTCGGTACTCGGCAGCGTGGATACCAACGTGATTGCCGAGCTGGCCCCGGTGAATCGCCTTGCTATTGCGCTGATCGCCTTTCTAGCTGGCGCCGAGCTTCGCTGGAAGGAACTGCGCGACCATCTCAAGACGTTGCTGGCGATCCTGACGAGTGAGCTGCTCCTCACCTTCGTGGCGATCGTCGGCACACTGCTACTGGTCAGGCAGTACGTTCCCTTCCTGGCGGGCACGGAACTGATCCAGGCCGTTGCCCTGAGTTCCCTGTTCGCCGCTGTGGCGATCGTCCATTCGCCGGCCGTCGTACTGGCCCTGCTTACCGAGACCGGCGCGAAGGGCCCGGTGACGCGTACCACACTCAGCATCGTGCTCGTCGCCGACGTGGTGGTTGTACTCGCGTTCAGCCTGACGCTGGCGATCGCGCGCGCGGTCGTGCCGAGCGATACTGCCGCCGCCCTGTCGGCTGGCGCCGTGGCGTGGGAGCTCGGCGGATCGGTGATCGTCGGCGCCCTGCTGGGCGGCGCGGTTGCACTCTACCTCCGATTCGTCGAGCGCGAGTTGATCATGTTCGCGCTGATCGTTGCGTTCTTCGGCTCGGAGATCGCGCGTCTGGTGCACGTGGAGTCGCTTCTCACGCTGCTCGTGGCGGGCTTTGTCGCCGAGAACACGACGCGGCACGGCGCGGAGGCGCTGCTCAAGGCAATGGAACGCTCGGCGGCGCCGGTCTTCGTCGTGTTCTTTGCCCTCGCCGGCGCGAGCATTTCGCTGCAGACACTGGCGACCATCTGGCCGCTGGCGGTGGGCATCGTGATCGTACGCGCGGCGGGCATCTGGGGTGGCGTGCAGATCGGCGCCCGCCTAACCGGTGCTTCGCCGGACGAGCGTCGCTACACGTGGATGGGGTTGATCGCCCAGGCGGGAGTAGCGATCGGCCTGGTGGCAGTGATCGCCGAAAACTATCCGGAGCGCGGCGCGGCGATGCAGACGCTGATCCTTTCGGTGATCGCGATCAATCAGCTCGTGGGCCCGGTCCTCGGCCGCATGGCACTTGCCCGCGCGGGCGAGATCGGTATGGCCGAAGACGAGGAAGAAAATGAAGCCGGTCAATCCGAATCCGGGGCGCCGAAGCGACAACCGCAATCCGTCTCTGACACCTGATACCTAACCATCGCCAGGGCGTTACCACTCGATTTTGCGTCCGCGGTGGAGCGCCCCCCTCATCCGCGGCGGTGGCCGAAACATGACGATACCTCGCCCGCGACCGGGGCCTCGCGCCGCCGCCCGCGTTGCTCCGATGGAATGCTGCGCCTGCCGACGCGTGGACCGTCTATCGAACCATCCTTAGCCCACGCGGCGGCAATCGGCACCCGCCCATCACTCCATGTTCGGCATCGGCAGCGCCTGACCAGGGTCAGCCGCGCTCGGCTCCGTCTGGAACATGAGTCCCGTAAGGTACGGGCTCGACATGTTTCCCTGCATGGACTCCTTGGCGACTTTGCCGTACATCATCCGTGCGTCTTCGACGGTGCGCTTCCCCGTCACGACCTCGTGGGCCAAGTTGAGGGCGAGATTGTTATGCCCCTCCGTGTCGCACTGCGCCGAGAGCTCGCCGGTCGTGCGGTGGAACCAGACGCTCCCGTCGTACTGTGCGAGCTCGTCGAGCTTGTCCAGCGGCACCGTGTGCTTCACCGTGTGCGTGAGGAAGTCGGGGTGCGGCATCGGGAAGTTGTGCTGCGTCACATCGCGGGAGAGCGCAATCTTCGCATACGAACCCT
>JBPCLX010000266.1:0-7483 GCA_051002815.1 Gemmatimonadaceae bacterium | reverse complement strand
GCGTACTGTTCGGAGTCATCGCCGAAATCGGCGAACCGGCCGCCGTGCATGATCTCGCTGCGGTATCTGGCCGGGATATGGTCGAAAGCGGTGCCGCCAGCGAGCTTGTCCACTCCGCCAGAGGCGTTGGGAACCAGGACATCGCGCAACATCTTCTTGCGCGGATGGTAGCGCAGCAGCGTTACCCGGGCGGAGCGATCGAGCTCCTCCAGAGCTTCGCCCAATGCGACCAGCCCCGCGTCCAGACTGGGTGACGCACTCAAGGCGTGCGCCAGAGACGCGAGCGTGCGAGGCGGCATGTTGTTTGGGGACGGGCGAGCGGCGGAGGGTTCGCCTTGGGAATGTAGAGCGCGCTCAATGCGTGGTCAATCGCGAGGCGTCACGTTGCTTGGCTCTCTCGCAGCCGGTAGCTTTCCTGGGTGACTGAGCGCGCGCACCAGCTGGTTTTGCATTACGACGGTGGTGGGTTCTCGGGGTGGCAGCGGCAGCCGAATGTGCGCACGGTACAGGGCGAGCTGGAGCAGACGCTCCTGCGCTTGTGCGACACGCCGGTTTCGGTGCTTGGCGCTGGGCGCACGGACGCGGGAGTGCACGCCCGAGGGCAGGCGGCGGGTGTACGCGTGGCGGAGAAATGGACGTCGGCCGAGCTCCAGCGTGCCTTGAACGCAGTGTTGCCGCCGGACATCTGGGTCGCCGCCGTTCACGAGATGCGCGAGGGCTTTCACGCGCGCTACGGTGCGACCGCGCGACGATACACTTATTACGTAGGTACGGACGAGGAGAGCCGATCCCCGTTCCGCCAGCGATACGAGTGGGCGTTGGGTCGCGAGCTCGACCAGGCGTTGCTAGAGCGTGCGGCCTCGGCGATAGCCGGCGAGCACATCTTCCGTGCATTCGCCGTGCGTGGAACAGCTCCCCCGGAGGACGAACATCGGTGCAAGGTGGAGCGGGCAGTGTGGCGGCGGCGGCACGGCGGATTCTCTTTCGAGATCGAGGCGAACCGCTTTCTGCACCATATGGTGCGATTCTTGGTCGGCACCATGGTGGATGTGGCGGGCGGCAAACGGCCAGTGGAGGACGTGCCACGCCTCCTGGAGGCGGAGGACAACGGTGATACGTCGCCGCCAGCCCCCGCTCACGCGCTCTTTCTCGACTCGGTGATCTATCCGTGCGAATGTTATTTAACATCGCCTCAATAATGCGTTTGGCGGCGCTTGTGCTGCTCGTCGCCTGCGTTGGCGGTGACAATGAGCCGAGCACTGAATCCGGTTCACCGTTCTCGGTGGCGGAGGCGCGAGCGGCACAGGGGACTTCGACGCCGGCGGATCCGCGCCGGCGGACACCGGTCACCGAGGCGATCGCGCGCGTCGCGCCGTCCGTCGTCACGGTTCAGACGCAGATAGTCTCGCGCGCGCCGGTCGATCCGTACGCATGGTTCTTCGGGGGGTCAGCCGAGGGATCGCAGCGCATCACACCGGGACTGGGCTCCGGGTTCATCGTTCGCAACGATGGAATCATCGTGACGAATGCGCACGTGATAGAGGGCGCATCCAGTATCTCCGTGGCGATGTCGGACGGGACAACCCTGCCGGCCGAGCTGCTCGGAGCCGACGAACCTAACGACATAGCGGTCCTGAAGATCCAGCGAACCGGGCTTCCGGTGGCGACGCTCGGCAATTCGGACAATCTGCTCATCGGCGAGCCGGCGATCGCGATCGGCAATCCCTTCGGATTCGTGCTGGGCAATTCCGAGCCCAGTGTGACGACCGGAGTAGTGAGCGGCACCGGGCGCAACCTGATTGCCCGAACGGAGGCGGGGCAGCTGTATCTGGACATGATCCAGACCGACGCCGCGATCAATCCCGGCAATTCCGGCGGTCCGCTGGTAAACGTGCTGGGTGAAGTCATCGGGATGAACAGTTCGATCTTCTCGCCAAGCGGTGGATCGGTGGGTATCGCCTTTGCGATTCCGATCGACCGGGTAATTCGTGTCACCGATGACCTCATCGCGCACGGAGTAATCCGGCGGCCATGGGTCGGCATCAAGACGGAGCAGTCGAGGGGCCTGTCGCCGCGTGAGGCGCTCACCGCCGGCGTGACGGTATCGTCGATCATTCCAGGCTCGCCGGCGGCGGAAGCAGGAATCCGGCCGGGCGATGCGATCATCCGCGCCGGAACGCGTCCGCTGCGTAGTACCTACGATTGGCAGGCGGTGCTGCTCGATGTGCGAGTCGGCGAGGAGCTGCGCCTGGCACTCGAGCGCGACGGACGGGAGTTCAACGCGACCTTACGAGTTGCGGATCTGCCGGAAGTGAGCGCTCCTCGGGTTGCCGTGCTCCAGGAGCTCGAGCTGGTTTCAATGACGCCGGCGATTCGCGCCGAGCGGGGGCTGACGGCGGAGGCGGGGGCGCTCGTCGTCCGCGTAAGCGAGCGGATTACCAACGAGATCGGCTTCAGGCCGGGCGACGTGATTCTGCAGATGAACCGCGTGAGAGTCGAGCAGGCGGAGGATGTCCGGCGGGCGCTCGATGCCTCAGCGGGCCGCGGCGTGATCCGCGTCTACTTCGAGCGCGACCGGCGAATCTACATGACCGATTTCATTCTCCGATGACCAACCCGGCGGCTCTCTACACCTCGCCACTGGCGGAGCGTTATGCTTCTCGCGACATGCTCGAGCTGTGGTCGCCGGCGACACGCTACGGACTTTGGCGGCGCCTTTGGCTGGCGCTTGCCGAAGGCGAGCAGGCGCTCGGCGCAAGCGTCGCGATTCCGGATGACGCCATCGCGCAGATGCGGGAGCATCTCGACGACATCGACTTTGCCTCCGTCGCCGAGTACGAAAAGCGGTTCCGGCACGACGTGATGGCTCACGTCCATGCGTTCGGCGATGTGGCGCCGGCTGCGCGGCCGTACATCCACCTGGGTGCAACCAGCGCATATGTCACCGACAATGCCGACCTGATCCTCATGCGGCGCGGGCTGGGTATCCTGCGCCGCACCATCGTCGAATGTCTCCGCAGGTTGGCCGCATTTGCTGCGCAATGGCGAAACGAGCCGGCGCTCGCCTACACGCACCTGCAGCCGGCGCAACTCACTACGGTCGGCAAGCGGGCCACGTTATGGATGCAGGACCTCGTACTCGATCTTACCGACCTCGACTACCGTGTCGAGACGATGCCGCTGCGCGGCGTGAAGGGCACGACGGGGACGCAGGCAAGCTTCCTCGAGCTGTTCGATGGGGATCATGAAAAGGTCCGGCAGCTCGATGCGTCGGTTACGCGCGCGATGGAGTTCGCACATGCCCTTTCCGTGACCGGTCAGACCTATACCCGGAAGCTGGACGCGCACGTGCTGGGTGTATTGTCGGGTATAGCAGCGAGCGCGGCCAAGTTCGCGGGTGACATTCGCATGCTGCAGGCGTTCGGCGAGTTGGAAGAGCCGTTCGAGAAGGAGCAGATCGGCTCGTCGGCGATGGCATACAAGCGCAATCCGATGCGATCCGAGCGGATTTCCGGGCTCGCTCGATTCGTCATTTCTCTCGAGGAAAACGCCAATCATACGCATAGCGTGCAGTACTTCGAGCGGACGCTGGACGACAGTGCCAATCGGCGGCTGGTGATACCGGAAGCCTTTCTGGCGACGGACGCAATACTGCTCCTCGTCGCCAACATAACGCGAGGCATCGAGGTGCACCCTGCCCGCATCCGGCGGCGGGTGAACGACGAGCTGCCGTTCATGGCTACCGAGTTGCTTCTGGTCCGCGCGGTGGAGGCAGGAGGCGATCGTCAGGCGGTACACGAGGTGATCCGGCGTCATAGCATCGCCGCGGCGCGGGCGGTCAAGGACGACGGCGCGTCGAACGACCTGCTCGCCCGTCTGGCGAACGACTCGGAGTTTCCGCTGCGCGCCGAGGCGCTGCGCGAGCTGACGGAACCAATGCGGTTCGTCGGACGCGCGCCGCAGCAGGTGGATGAGTTCCTGGAGGGAGTGGTCGAGCCGATGCTCGCCGGGGTCGAGGCGGACGGTGCGGTGCTCGAGGCGCCACGCGTATGACGCCGATGGCAGTAAGCGACCTGCCGCTCGAGCGGGTCGCTCGCGGCAAGGTGCGCGACGTATATGCGGTCGACAGCGAACGGTTGCTGCTGGTGGCCACGGACCGCGTAAGCGCGTTCGACGTGGTCATGCGTGAGACCATTCCCCACAAGGGCGCCGTGCTTACGCAAATCACTGCGTGGTGGCTCCAAAAAATCGGCGATCGCATCGCTCATCATCTGCTCTCATCGGAGGCGGACGAGATCATTGAAGCAGTACCGGCGCTGCGCGGTCATCGTGAGGCGGTTGCCGGCCGCGCGATGCTTTGCCGGCGCACACTTGTCTTTCCCATCGAATGCGTGGTGCGCGGCTATCTGGCTGGTTCCGCCTGGAAGGAGTACCGAACCCTTGGTACGCTTGCCGGTGAGCCGCTGGCCAACGGGTTGCGCGAGAGCGAGCGCCTGGATCCGCCGATTTTCAGTCCGGCTACCAAGGCGGAGAGTGGCCACGACGAGAACATCTCGATCGCGAGAATGCGCGAGATAGTGGGGGCAGACGTGGCTGGCACGCTCGAGAGCCACGCCCGAACCGTCTACGAAATGGCGCGCGCGACGGCCGAGCCGCGAGGCATCATCGTCGCCGACACCAAGTTCGAGTTCGGTCGCGCGAGCGATGGCGCGATTCTGCTCATCGACGAAGTGCTCACCCCCGACAGTTCCCGCTTCTGGCCGCGGGAACAGTATCAACCTGGACGGTCGCAGCCAAGCTTCGACAAGCAGCCGCTGCGCGACTATCTCGACGGAGAGCGGGTAGCCGGCCGGTGGACCGGCGACTATCCGCCGCCGCCGCTGCCTGACGAAGTAGTTCGTGCGACGAGCGAGCGGTACCTCGATGCGTTTCGCCGCATTACCGGAGCTGACCTCCCCACCGGAGCCGATTGGTGAGTTTCGCCAAGGAAGGATACGTTTTCATTGCCATTGCCGTGGTGATCGCGGCAGCCGTGTACGCCGCGGCGATCGCACGGCGGTCGTTCGGTCTGTGGTTGGCGGCCTTTGTGCTGACCCTGCTCGCGCTCTGGGTAGCCTATTTCTTTCGCGATCCGGAGCGCCTCGGCGATCGCGGCGACCGGCTGGTCGTTTCGCCTGCTGACGGAAAGATCATCATGATCACCGAGGTGGAGGAGCCGGCGTTCATTCGCGGCACCGCGCTGCGCATCTCGGTGTTCATGAACGTGTTCGACGTGCACGTGAACCGGTATGCGGTCAATGGAAAGGTCGCCTACCTCAATTACAACGAAGGGAAGTTCATCAATGCAGCGCGGGACAAGGCGAGCCTGGAAAACGAGCAAATGTCGGTGGGCATCGAATCGGGACCTTACCGGGTGCTCACGCGCCAGATCGCCGGTCTGATCGCTCGTCGTATCGTGACCTACTCGCAGATGGGCGACTCCGCCGTGCAAGGCGAACGGATGGGTATCATCCGCTTCGGTTCCCGAGTCGATGTGTTCCTGCCAGCCGGCTCGGAACCGCTGGTCAAGGTCGGCGACCGCGCATCGGCAGGCGTAACGGTGCTGGCGGAGCTTCCTCAGTGATGCGTCCGGTGCTTCCCCGCCCCGCGATGCGCCGGGCGGTGGTGCTGCTGCCTAACGGCTTCACGCTCGGGAACCTGCTGTTCGGGGTGTGGGCAATCGTGCTCGCCTCGCGAGGGGATTACAGCCAGGCATCGTGGATGGTGGTGTTCGGGGGAATCATGGACGCGCTCGATGGCCGTGTCGCGCGAATGACGAAGACCGGCAGCGCGTTCGGTGTCGAGCTCGATTCGCTCGTCGACGCCATCACGTTCGGCGTGGCGCCCGCGTTCATCATCTACTTCGCCGTTCTGAATCAGGAAGGGTCCGCCTGGCTCTACTCCTTCTTCTACATCGCCGCGGCGGTAATGCGGCTTGCGCGTTTCAATGTTGAACAGGGCGGGCGGGCCAAGACCGCGTTCCACGGGCTTCCCAGTCCGGCAGCCGGGATCACCCTTGCTTCGTACGTGTGGTTCAGCCAGTCCCCACTCTACGAGATGGTGGCGATTCCCGGCGTGCCGTGGGAAGAAGCGATGCGGTGGGTGCTGCTCCTGCTTGCGTTTCTGATGATCAGCCACGTGCTGTACCCGGCGATCACGAACATCGGCATCAGGACGCTGCCGCAGATCACGCAGCTGCTTGTGGTGCTCACCGGAATGTCGATCCTGATCTTCCGCGTAGAGGAGTACCTCTTCCCCGCCCTCGCCCTGTACGTCGTCTACGGTCTTGCGCGCACCGTGTTGCTCGGAGTCGTCGACCGCTTGCCGACCGGCGATCCGCTGTACGATCCCGACGACGACGAGGAGGAGGACGAGTCGCTCGCCAGGCCTGTATCCGTCGGTGAGGTTCCGGGCACCTGGCGTCACCGCAAGCGTCGGCGCGGGCGCCGGTCGCATCCTCATTCCGACACTTCACCCGACCCCCTCGAATGAAGCAATTTCGCGTGGCCGTTCAAATCCTGCCTCGGCGTGGGCTCCTCGATCCGCAGGGCACGGCAATCACCCACGCGCTTCACACGTTAGGTTACGATGGGCTGGCCGATGCACGCATGGGCAAGCACATCGAGCTCGAGCTGGCGGCCACCGATGAAGCCGCAGCCGAGGAAGTGGCGCGCGAAATGTGCGACCGGCTCCTCGCGAACCCGGTGACCGAGGACTTCGCAATAGCCGAGGTGCGCGGGCTATGAAGTTCGGCATCATCACCTTCCCCGGCTCCAACTGCGACTATGATGCGTATCACGCCGTCGTCGACGGGCTCGGCGAATCCGCCGTCTATCTCTGGCACAAGGAGCACGACCTGCAGGGAGCAGACGTCGTTGTACTTCCCGGTGGATTCAGCTACGGGGACTACCTGCGCGCGGGGGCTATCGCGCGCTTTTCACCTATAATGCGCGAAGTGGCATCCTTCGCTCGCCGTGGCGGACCCGTGCTCGGCATCTGCAACGGCTTCCAGATCGCCTGCGAGGCAGGACTTCTCCCCGGTGCCCTGATGCGCAATGCCGGACTCAAGTTCGTATCCGATACAGTGAACGTGCGCGTCGAGAACACCGACACCTTGTTTACCAATCAGCTGGCCGCCGGCGACGTACTCAGCATCCCGATCGCGCACGCCGAGGGACGGTTCGTAGCCGATGAGGAAACCCTCGCGCGGCTGGAGGGCGATGGACAGGTGGTGTTCCGGTACGTTTCGCCCGGCGGAGAGCGCGGTCCCAGCGCGAATCCCAATGGGTCCATGAACGACATTGCTGGCATCGTGTCCGCCGCCGGCAATGTCCTCGGCATGATGCCACACCCGGAGCGCGCGTCCGATCCGTTGCTGGGCTCGGATGATGGGCTGGCTATATTTCATTCTGTGCTCGAGCGCGTCTCCGCCTAGTATCCCACC
>JBPCLX010000265.1:0-4391 GCA_051002815.1 Gemmatimonadaceae bacterium | reverse complement strand
CAACTCGCCCGCGTAAGGATCACTCCCCATGATTTCCATGGCGACTGGAACTACACGATCTCGCCACGTCGATGATCGCCAAAGAGGGCGAGCTAATTGTACAGATTATTTATGCGCGAGGCCTTAGCTGGGGCGTTCGGCGGGCATGGCGGAGGTTGTGAAACCCGTAGGAGAACAATGCTAAGGCGTCCTCTGATCGGATTGCTCGTTGCGATACTCAGTGGCTGTGCCAGCCGGCTCCCGCCGACGCCGGCCCCACACGCCGGCCATCTCGAGGCCTTCGTTCTGGCGCACCAAGACGACTGGCAGCTCTTTATGGGCGACGTCGCTTGGCAGGCGATTCGAACCGGTTCGCGGACGGTCTTCGTGTACACAACGAGCGGCGATGCCGGACGCCCGGCGCCATTCTGGGAGGCGCGAGAGAAGGGTGCGCTCGCGTCGGTCGCTGTCGCGTTAGGGGCCGCGCCGCCCGACACCGCGGGAGAGGTAGGCGGGGGCCGTTTCCGCGTCGAGTGCGCCGACTCGATGTTTTCAGGGCACGCCGTTCGGCGCTGTCAGCTCGGCACAAGCGTGTCCTACTTCCTCCGCCTACCGGATGGCAATCTCAATGGTCAAGGATTCCCGGCGACTGGCGGGCGGAGCCTGATGCAGCTTGCGAACGGTATCGCGGCGCCGGTCCCAACGCTTGACGGGAAGGGTTCCTTCAGGAGTTGGCAGGATCTCGTCCATGTGGTCGGCGCGGTACTGAAGGTCGAGGCCTCTGCGGCGCGTGCTTCAGGAGCTCAGGTTCAGATTCATGCGACGGATCCCGATACGGCATTCAATCCGCGCGATCACGCAGATCACCGGGCGACCGGCCGTCTCGCGGCTGCAATTGCGAATGCCAATGAATGGACCCTGTTGCGATACGCCGGCTACTCGACTGCAGAGTGGCCCACGAACCTGAGCGCCGATCAGTTCGCGGAGAAGACGGCGCTGTTCATGGCGTACGATCGCGCCCGCGTTCTCGCTAACCCCGAGTGGAGCGCCTACGCCGAGCTGCCACGGTACTACTCCGCTTGGCTTTCCCGGACGTACACTCGGCCTACGGGCTTCACCGGCCGTTCTCGATGAGAGCCGCCGAACCGGGCGACGCAGCTGGCAGCGCCGGGCGCTGCAGCTGATCGCCAGGGCGTTAGCCAGCGACAGAGCCGTCATCATGCAGCCTGACCGTGAGTGCGAACTCAAGATAGCGATCCGGCCGTTCGAGCCCGAAGACGCCGGCGCTGTCTCCGCGCTGATCGCAGTGACGATGCGCGAATCCAACGCGCGAGACTATCCGCCGGAGCGGCTGGAGGCGCTGATCGCCTACTTCACGCCCGAGAAGCTCCGGACGCTTGCGCGGGAGCGGTACTGTCTCGTCGCGCTAGCCGGTGGGCGCCTGATCGGCACCGCCGCGCGGGAGGGCGACGCGCTCGCGACGTTCTTCGTCGATCCGGAGTACCAGGGCCGCGGCGTGGGGACGCACCTGCTGGTGGCACTGGAACGGGAAGCGCGCAACGCCGGCCTCAGGTCGCTGCGCGTCGAGGCGAGCCTCACCGGGACCCCGTTCTACGAGAGGCGCGGCTACCAGCGTACCGGCGCCATTGTCGCGGCCACTGCGGGCCCGCACATTTGCCTCGGCAAGCACCTCCGCGAAGTGAACAGCCGCGAGCATGGGTAACAAATAGACTGGGAGCATAGGAACACTCCGTGGGGGTGAACATTGGAGCACCAGGAGGTGCTCCATGCCTTGTAGTGTCACCCCGCCTACGTCTCAGCGGTTGGAATTTGTCGAGGACGCGATGCGCGGCCTCTATTCGATGACGGAGCTTTGCCAGCTTGCATTCGCATGCGCCGTCTCCAGCTCAGCCGCGCAAACGAGCACAGCGTACCGTCTGTCTGATGGCGATACGCTACGGTACACGGAGCGCACCGACGGCTTCGTGCGCATCGAAACCCCGCAGGGCAAAATAGAGGTCCGGACAGAGCACGACGCCCAGCTTGCGCTTACGCGAGGTTCACCGACCTCCGTCAATGCTTGGTATGAGTACGTACGCTGCAGCTGTCAGCCGTCGCTGTAGTGCGCGACCGCTACGCGGCCGCATTAATTGAATACGGCCGCAGCTGAGCTGCGGCGCTGAGGCTGTGGGAAAAACCTGATTCCGGTGCGCGCGTGAATGCTAGCTATGATCGATCCGTATCGGGAGCGACGAAAGGCAGTCGCCGCCGTCGGTTTATCCCGGCAGCAATGAGTGCCAGCATTGTTGCGAACAGGAGGAGCTGTGGGACCGTGCGGCCGAACATCGCCGGGTACCGCGTAGCAACGAGCAGGACGAAGACGACAAGGTTCATTCCGTAGACAGCGCCGATCAGCGCGGGTACGGTCACTGACCGCTGGCCGCGAAGCGCGTCGCCGAGGAGAGCGACGCCACCGATGAGAAACGTCCCGCCTACCTGATGCCAGCTCACTTCCGAGTTCGCATGCGCCTGAATGAACAGCGCGTCGATTCCCGGCAAGGCGCGCGTCAGCCCCCACCATGTATGTGCCACCGCAAAGATCAGGGAAATGATCGCCGCGGCCACGAGATACACATTCCTGCCCATCGAACGCTCTGAACGTTCCCGCTCGGCGAGGCCCATCAACGTCGCTCGCAAGGTGCCAGCAATGGATCCACTCGAGGAAGGGTGGCGGTCGGAAGAAGATGCCTCGGAAAATGTCCAGAGATCGAAGCCGGATCAACCGCCGCGGATTCGGTAGCAGACCGCCCGACGGCGAAGGAGGGCAAAACCGACACCGCGGCCAGCGGCAACAATCACATATGCCCGTGTGTCGTTGTGCTCCTCCTCCCCCCGCGGCCCCGCATATCCCGTGTTGTCGCCGACCTCGCGATCGTCCGTGCCGATCAGAAAGTCCACGTCGCGAGCGGTGAGATGATGGCTCACCGCGACTCCGGCCTGGCCGGCTTCCTAACGTCGCCGCAGGCTCAACATCGCTTCCAGAATCGTGCGAGCGCTCTCCTCGGAGATGGTGCGGGCCGGCGGCAGCAATCCGGCAGGAAGCCGGGTGTTACCCAGGCGCTTGCGCGCAGCATGCGTGGCGTAAACGGTCGCGTCAGGCGGAATGATAGCGAGATCCTCGCTGCCGACGATCAGGACGCGGACCCGGTCGGACGCGCTGTTTTTCCCGAGATAATCCCGGACGTAATGACCGAAACGCGGATCGGCCACCAGTACGAAAGCGTCGTGCCCCCGCAGCGCACCCCATTCCGTCTCGAACAGATCGAAGCGCACGGTCAACGCAACATGCGGCTTGCCAAGTCGCTCGGCGAGAGCGCCGACTCGTGCGGCATGCGCCTTCGTGGTGACGAGCAAGTGAGCACGGTGAATGGCGCGTGGTAGCACTTGCCGCGGCTCGAGCAGCTCGGCGAGCACTGTTCGCACCTCGAGACCGAAGTCCTCCTGAAGTTCCCGGTGCAGGCCGTCGGCCTGGTCATGCGTCGTGGCGATGACCGTCGCTCGAATACGCCCGCGCGCGAACAGTTTGGCGAAGATTTCCGACAGCTCGGTAGCCGGAACGCCACGCGCAATACCGGAGGCGAGCACCTCAGCCATCCACGGCAGCGAAGGCGTTGGTCGCGTTCTCCGGGTTTCGGCTGTCTCCGCCACGAATACACCGGACCGCCGACGCATCACGACGAGACCATCTACCTCAAGTGCGCGATATGCCGCAGCGACGAGACGCGCATCTGCCCCAAGCTCCTCGGCGAGCTCCCGGGTGCTCGGCAGACGGTCGCCAGGCGCCACCGCCCCGATCTGCAGTGCACGCAGTATACGCTGGCGAAGCACTTGCACGACCTCGCCTCTTCTTGATTTGGCCACGTGCTCGCCCCCTGCATGACGTGTGCTTGCCCGATAAAATCTGCAACATTTCATGTGCAGCAGATAACGGCGTCAACCGTCCATACTGCTGCTTATCATGCGTGTCCGAACGAGACATCCGTGCGCACTCACGTCCTCACGTCAGCTGTGAGGGGGCGTGTCATAAGGGCCACCGAACGACGAAGGCTGTTGGCACCGGTCGTGCGAAGAATGTTGGCACCGGTCGTGCAATAGTAACCCGTGAGAAGCTGCGATGCACGGTTTCTGAATTCGATCGGCGACGACCGTGATGGCAACCGTACCAGCAGTGGAGACACCTAACCCCGCGGCGCGCAAGCGACCGCGGCAGTGCACGCATTCAGGAGGGTTCCATGGCAGAACGGAAGGACACGCTCGTCGTCGAACGGGCGGAACAGCTGTGGCAGCCGGGCACGCGACGCGAATTTCTGCGGCTGCTCGGCGTCGGCGGAACAGTCGTAATGCTGCCGGCC
>JBPCLX010000264.1:0-4116 GCA_051002815.1 Gemmatimonadaceae bacterium | reverse complement strand
TCGCCGCCGGGCGCGCCGGAACTGCCGCGAGCACAGCGGCCGCGTCCGCCACCGGAATCTGCTCGAGCGTCATGGCCGCGCGCGCCGGATGCAATTCGAGGAACGCGCGCCCGAGGCGGTCCTCCGCGATCATGACGGCCGCTTCGTGACCAGGAGCGTGGACGTCATCTCGCCGAACAGCTTGGCGGGGACGATCATGCGTCCTTCCGGCGCGTCGAGTACGACTGTCGTCGCGGTGAGATCGGCGATCTTCCCCTCGACACCTCCGATGCGGACCGTCTGGCCGACCTCGAACGTCTGGCGTAAGTAGTGCGAACCGATGATGTTCGCGATCGCCGTGCGGGCGCCGAGCCCGAAGGCGAGGGCGAAGCCGCCAAGCAACGCCGCGAGCGCTACGGAAAAGATCGCGGTCAGGAGCGCCACGTCCACGCCCAGCTCAGCGATGGCGATGACGACCGCGGCAGTGATGACCGCGATACGCACCAACTCCGCGAGCCCGGGGCCGAACGAACTACCTGCCCCGGCGGCAGTGGCGCTGACCGCGCCACGGGCAAGGTTCCCCATCACGATTCCAGCCACCAGGATCAGCACCACCGCGAACACGCGCGGAACGAACAGGGACAGGCTGGCAACCACCGAGCTCAGCAGCGCAATCCCGAGCGCGTCCGCAGCCGTCGCGACGAAGAGCAGAAGCACGACCCAGAACACCACTGCGCCGACGATGTCCGCAACGCGCCGGTCGCCCGCCACTCTGCCCAGCGAGATGCGAAATGAGCGCCCCGGGACGGCTCGCTCGATAGCGGTCATGATCCGCACGGCGAGTATCCGCAGCAGGAACGCGAGCACCAAGCCGACACCGAGCAGTACGACTGCGGTGATGAGGCGCGGCTGGTTGACGACGAACCACCGGCCGACGTCCCCCATGGAACGCTGAACGTCCGGAGCGAGCTCGGTCTGCATCATGCCTCCTGCCTGGGCATTCGGGAGGGGGGCGAGCGTTCGACAGCCCATAAGAGCTGGGCTGGGCGGGCTCGGGAATGTAGTCCCGTGCGGCGGAGCATTTCAAGCGTCGCACGAGTCACGACGCGTACGGGTCGCAGAACGCTTGCAAGGATTCATGTTTCTCCGCAGGATATGTAGTCCAGATAAATCATTAGTTATACAGCTACAGAGTTGCGCGCGACTGTATAGCTCGAGTATGTTGTGGCGTCCCCTCTGCGGAGCCACTGATGGCCAGGACACGTAGCGTGCTGAAGCGCAAGAACATGCTTATGGACCAGCGTAAGCTGAACGCGGCGAAGGTCGCGCTTGGGGCGGAGACCGAGACCGCCACAGTAGATGCGGCCCTGGATCTGGTCGTGTTCCGGGCCGAGGTGTTCCGGGGATTGGACGCACTCGCGGCGGCCGGCGGCGTGGCGAGCATTGAACCGATTCGCCGAGCCAGGTGATCTACACGCTGGACACGAACGTGGTCGTGGACGCGCTTCGGCAATCGCACGAACTGGATCGTCTCAAGGCCTTCTTAAGCTGGGCGCTCCCTGCGACGGTGCTGTCCAGCATCGTAGCCGCCGAACTCGCCGCGGGCGCGCGCACGGACCGGGCGCGGCGGGTTCTGGACGATGCTGTCCTGGCGCCGTTTGATCGGCGAGGGCGCATCGTCGCACCCTCGGTGGCTGCGTGGCGGCGTACCGGCGCGCTCTTGGCACGCTCCGGCGCGACCGGGCTCACCGCGAGTCGCCAGAACGATGTGCTTCTCGCCGCGCAAGCGCGCGAGGGAGGTTGGGTTGTCGTCACCCGTGATCACGATCTTAGGGCGCTGCGCCCTCTGATCAGCGGGCTCCAAGTGGCGGCCCCGTATCCGGCTCGCTCGTGACGGGTGCGCCGCTGTATAACGAGCAATTGCTGCTCCCGGCACGTTTGATTGCGGTAGCGGCCCGCGCGCTCCGCGCGCGCAGGAGCGGTATGACGGTCATGTCCCGAGTACTCCCTGCTGCTGCGGCGGTCCTCATGGGTGCCGCGTGCGTGAGCGCACGCCCGTCCGTACCCGCCCGCGACGGCGGTCAGGGTGATGTGGAGTTTGCGCGCGCGCTGGGCCCGCGCCTCGACTCGCTCCGGCTCGCGCAGCGCATCCCGGGTCTGGCGGTCGTTGTTCTGCGCGACACCACTATCGTGCTCGCACGCGGCTTCGGGTTCGCCGACGTGGAGCGCCGGATCCCGGTGACACCCGAAACGCCGTTCAACATCGCGTCCGTCGCCAAGCCGATCTCGGCCGTGGTCGCGCTCCGCCTCGTTCAGGATGGTCTGCTCGACCTCGACCAGCCGATGCGCCGCTACTCAGACTTCGATGGGTTCTGCACTGCGGCGCGCGCCGAAGGCGGCATCTTCTTCGGCGATTATGCCTGCACGGACGACCGACTCACCCTTCGGCACGTGCTGTCCATGACCGCCAACGGCGAGCAGTCGGGGGCGCGCTTCTGGTACAATCCGCCCTCCTACTCCTGGGCATCGCGCCCGATGGCGGAGGTGGCAGGACGTCCCTTTTCGGAGCTGGTGGACTCCCTCGTCTTCCGGCCGGCCGGCATGCGCAACTCAGCCCGTACGAATCGGCGGCTCCCACTCCCGCCCCGGATCGCCGAAGCGCTGGCGACGCCCCACCACATCGACCCGGCGGGCCGTATGGTGAGGTCGGATCCGCCACCACCTCAGGGGGACGGTGCGGCTGGTGGCGTGATCGCGAGCGCGATGGACCTCGCGCGCTTCGACATCGCTCTCGCAGACGGTCGGCTTCTCACACCAGCATCCCGCGCGGCGCTCTGGTCGCCGACGCGGACGCCCTCGGGCCAGTTGCTCCCCTACGGACTGGGGTGGTTTCTGGGGACGTACGAAGGCCGACGCGTGGCCTGGCACACGGGGCTCTGGGAAGGGCGGTACTCGGCGCTCTACCTCAAGGTGCTGGGAGACACGCCCGCCGAGCGGCTCACCCTGGTCCTACTCGCGAACAGCGACGGACTTCAATGGGAGACGCGCTTCGACGAGGCCGCGATCGAGCGCTCGCCATTCGCAACGGTGTTCCTGGATTTCCAATGATCAGAAAGTGGATCATCCTCAGCCTCCTTCTTTTCGCGACGCAAGCGTGTCGTCGCGACGAAACGGTACAGTCGCTGGCTGTCAATGGTGCCGCCGGGCATGCCGGTGCCGGGGCCGTGTCCGTTCGCCTTATCGATTCAGTCCCTTACGAGAATGAGGTTGGCGAAGGACACGCTTGGCATGTGCGTGTGACATCGCCGCTGGGCATAGATGTACTCCCTGGCATACTCACCCATTACACGCCAGTGATGTCCGGCGATTCCCTCGTGATCGGAGTAGTCGCGGAGGAGAACGCGAATCCTGGACTCTTCGTCTTTGATGTAAAGCGCAGGAAGCTGAGGCCCAGACCGCACCTTGAAGGATGGTTTCAGTATCAAGGGCCAGCGATTGCGCCTGATGGCCGGCACATAGTCTATCTCGCCCAGCAGGGGGACTTGTTCCGGGGCATCGTCGCCCAATTGCCCAACGGCAATGTCATCTACCGTGGGCCATTGGTGTCGGCATTGGAAACGGACGTTGGGGTAGACCGGACTGAGTGGCGGAGCGCGACAGAGTTCCAGATGACCATCGATCTCAGCTTCAGGGTCGGCGGCAGCGTGAGAATGCGTGGCACGCTATCGCCGCTCAAAGTAGTCGTTGACACTTTGCCGCCGGGACACACTTAGCGTGCGCAGCATTACGTTCGTTGGAGCGGACGGGCGCTCTACGGAAGCTTGCTTCGCTCGCATTTGTCTGATTCGCCCGCAGCTCAACTTTAACGTTATGCGAACCCTATCACCGAGGCCGCGACCGTGAGACAGACCACGCTCCGAGCACTTTGGGTTGCAGTCGCCCTCGTATCACCTGGGTGCGCGACGGAAAAGGATGGGTCGGGACTGCCCACGGCGAGCTCTGCTCCGAACGTCGTAGCGCTCTCCGCCACCGATGGTGCGTTCCACGCGCCTGATACCATCAACGCCGGCTGGACCACCTTCCGCTTCACCAACCACGGCGCCGACATCCATTACGCGCACTTCGTGCAGCTGGACT
>JBPCLX010000263.1:0-8483 GCA_051002815.1 Gemmatimonadaceae bacterium | reverse complement strand
GCGCGATCTCCTCCCGCTGCACGATGCTGCTTGCCGGATTCACCAGCCGGCCACGATCGAACACGAAGAAGAGAAGCACCACGCACACGGCGTTCAGGATCATCAGAGCCGTGCCATAACGCCAATCCCGCGGAACTCCATAGGCATCGAGCGCGAGCACGGCGCCGGCGATGATTATTATGTAGACGAGCGCCAGAGGCAGCATGACCTTCCATCCGAGCGACATCAGCTGATCATATCGGAACCGCGGCAACGTCCAGCGGATCCACATGTAGACGAAAAGGAAGGCTGTGACCTTGAGAAAGAACACGATTCCAGTAATGATCGTCCACAGCCCCGACTGCGACAGGTTGTCCTTGAGCGTGAACGGGAAATCCCATCCACCGAAGAACAGCGTCACCATCAGCGCGCTCGCCGTCACCATGTTCGCGTACTCGGCAATGAAGAACATCGAGAATTTCATTGCGCTGTACTCGGTGTGATAGCCGGCGATCAGTTCCGACTCGGCCTCGGGCATGTCGAACGGCAGCCGGTTGGTCTCTGCCAGCGCAGCGACCCAGAAAATGAAAAAGGCGATTGCCAGGCCGAACGCATTCCAGACCGTCGTAGCCTGCTGCCAGATGATGTCGTTGAGCGCGACGTTGCCCGCGAGTAACAGCACGGCCACCGTCGACATGCCGAGCGCGATCTCGTACGACACCATCTGAGCGCTCGCCCGCAACCCTCCGAGCAGCGAGTACTTGTTGTTCGACGCCCAGCCGGCGATGACGATGCCATATACGCCGAGCGAAGCGAGGGCCAGAATGTACAGGAACCCGATCGGCAGGTTTGCTACCACCATGTCGATGCGTCCGAGTGGACTCGCCCACGGGGATGCAAAAGGTATGACCGCGAACGTGAGCAGCGCCGGGATGAGCGCGAGCGCGGGTGCCAGCACGAACAGTGTCTTGTTCGCCGCCGCCGGATAGGTCTCTTCCTTCATGATGTTCTTGAGACCGTCCGCCGCAGGTTGCAACAAGCCCTGCGGCCCTACGCGGTTGGGTCCGTGCCGGTCCTGGATCCACGCCGAAATGCGTCGTTCGGCAAGGGTGAGGAACGCCACCCCAATCAGAATGATCGTGAAGACGGCGATGATCTTGATCACCGTGAAGATCACGAACCAACCGAACGACAGGTCGGCCTGCGGGCTTGGAAGTTGGAGCAACGGCAGGAATGGCGCCACGTTCATCGCGCCGCTCCGGCCGAATGGCTCGCGTCGGACAGCACTTGTCCGCGGAGCCCTAACGTATCATAGCTCAAACCGCCGTACGCCGGAACGCCTGCCGCCAACGCGGTGAAGACATCCGACGCGAGGTACGAGTCCGACTGCTCGCCAAGCGCGCCGAGCAAATCGCCGACGGCCCACCAGACGGGACGCGCCATGCCCGGTGGGGCCTTCGCCTGCATGTATCTCTGAACGCGGCCGCGGAGATTGGTGAACGTGCCCTCTTCCTCGGCCATGTTGGTGACGGGCAGTACGACTGAAGCGACCCGGGCGATCTCGGGCAGACTGGTACCGAGCACGATTACCGCCGCAGCCTTTGCCAGAGCCTCGGCGTTGACCGGCAGCGGTGCACCGCCCACGTCGGCGATGACCAGAACGTCACCGCTTGCGAGCCTATCGAGCGGGGTATCCGACTTGGCGAAGCCGAGCAGTTCGGCGCCGCGAACGTTGGCGGCACGCTCGGCGCGAAGAGCAAGATCCTCGACGCCAGGGAGAGGCGCCTCGGGTCCGCGCTCCACGCGGAAAGCGCCGGCGCCTCCTGTCCTGTCGACCAGGCGTTTGAGGGCGAACAGCGACTCGTTGGACAGCATTGGCGAGGCGAGGACGAACGCGCGCCGCCCCTCGAGAAGGCTCACAACCTCGTTGAGCGCCGCATCCCAGTCATGGGCGACGAAACGTTCTCCCTGCCTCACGAGTGGAGCTTCGACCCGGGACGTCTCGTTGAGCCACCGATAGTTGAGCCGGCCGGTATCGCAGAGGAAGTACTGGTTGACCTCGGTATTGGATCGGGGACGCATCCTGACGACCATGTTGTCGCGCGTCTCGATGATCGAGTTGCAACCCTGCGTACAGTTGGGGCACACGCTCGGCGACCGGTCGAGCTCCCAGGAGCGGGCCTTGTTGAGAAAGTCCTTTGAAATGAGTGAGCCGACCGGGCAGAGGTCGATGACGTTCCCAGCCCACGGATGGGTCAGATCCTTGTCTTCGAACTTTCCGATAACCGCTCGATCGCCGCGCTCACTCACGTTGAGCACGGTATCCTGAACCACGTCCGCCATGAACCGCACGCATCTCGTGCAGAGAATGCACCGATTGGCGACGTAGATGACGTCACCGCCGAAGTCCTCGACGGGATTGAACCGCTTGCTTTCGCGGAATCGCCCTTCGGCGCGACCCTCTCGATAGGTATAGTCCTGCAGCTCGCACTCGCCGGACTGGTCGCAGATCGGACAGTCGAGTGGGTGGTTGATGAGCAGGAACTCGAGTACCCCGCGCCGCGCTTCCAGCGCTTTCTCGGTGTGTACGTGCACCACCTGCCCATCAGCGACGGAAGTGGCGCACGCCGGCGCGAGCTTGGGAGACTTTTCGACCTCGACGAGGCACATGCGGCATACGCCGGCCACCGGCAGGCCGGGATGGTAGCAGTAGTGCGGAATGAGCACGCCGGCGAGCTTGGCCGCTTCGAGAATCGACGTGCCCGCCGGAACGGTGACCGGCCGGCCTTCGATCGTCAGGGTGATTCCAGTCGCTTCAGCCATTCACGCCGCCGCAGTGATGGTGCGCATCGGACAACCCTTGCCCGTGATGTGCGCCTCGAATTCCTCACGGAACTTCTGTATTCCCGACACCACCGGTGCGGCGCAGGAGTCGCTGAGCACACAGATCGTCGTGCCGGTCATGTTCGTCGACAGGTCGAGCAGCGTATCGAGATCGCGAGAGGTTCCCTGCCCGTTCTCGATTCGCTCCATGATCTTCGTAACCCATGCCGTTCCTTCTCGACATTGCGTGCACTGGGCACAACTCTCATGCGCGTAGAACCGGGCGAGCCGCCAGATCTGCTTTACCATGCATTGCGCATCGTCGAACACGATCACGCCTCCGGAGCCGAGCATGGAGCCCTGCGCAATGAAACCCTCGTAATCCATGAGCGATGCGTCTGCTTCAGCCATGGTCTGGATAGGCACCGAGGAGCCGCCGGGGATGACAGCCTTCAACTTGCGGCCAGGCGAAGGCCCTCCACACAGATCGTACAGAAAGTCCTTGAACGGAAAGCCCAGCTCTACTTCGTAGTTGCCCGGCCGCGCGATATTGCCGCACACCGAGAACAGTTTGGTGCCGGTGCTCTTGGGGTTCGATAGGCAGAATTTCTTGTACCACTCGGCGCCGTTAGTAAGGATGTGGGGGACGGCGGCGAGCGTTTCGACGTTGTTGATCGTGGTCGGCTGGCCGAACAGGCCGGCGACCGCTGGGAACGGCGGCTTGATTCGCGGGTTGCCGCGGCGCCCCTCGATCGAGTTCATCATCGCCGTCTCTTCGCCACAGATGTACGCCCCTGCCCCCTTGTGGATGTAGACGTTGAGCGTCTTGCCCGTTCCCATCGCGTTACTTCCCAGAATCCGTTTGGCGTACGCCTCCCGCAGCGCTTCGCCAACGGCGCGAAGCGGATCGGTGAACTCGCCGCGGATGTAGATGTAGCACGTCTCGGCGCCGATGGCGTAGGCAGCAATCGCGCAGCCTTCGATGAGCGCGTGCGGCGTCCACCGCATGATCTCCCGATCCTTGAACGTGCCCGGCTCCGACTCGTCGGCGTTGCAGGCGAGGTAGTGTGGCTTGCCGTCGCCCGGCTTCATGAACGACCACTTCATGCCGGTCGGAAAGCCGGCGCCGCCGCGGCCGCGCAGCCCGGACTCCTTGATGATGCTCACGATCGTGGCGGGCTCCATGCCGAGCGCCTGCTCGAGCGCGCTGTAGCCGCCCCGTTGCGTCCACCCGTCCAACCCGATCGCATTACGATCGCCGAAGTACTTCGACAGGACTGGCGTCTCGCGGGGGTGCGGGGAGTGCGGATAACCCATTACCGAAGCTGTGCGAGAATTGTGGGAACCGTTTCCGGAGTGACGGACTCGAGGAATTCCTCGTTGATCATGACCGGCGTGGCGAATCCGCAGGCGCCGAGACACTCGACTTCGATCACGGTGAACCGTCCGTCCGCCGAGGTGGAGCCGAGCTCGCCACATCCGGTGTGCTGGAGCAGCGAGCGGACCACGTCCTCCGCGCCGCATACGTTGCAAGGCGAAGTGGTGCACACCTGAATGAAGTACTGCCCGACGGGATGCTGGTGGTACATGGTGTAGAAGGTCACCACGCCCTTGACGTAGGCAGGCGTGAGGCCGAGCAGGGTGGCGACTTCGGTCATGGCGCCTTCGCCGATCCATCCGCGCTCGCGCTGCACGATCCATAACGCGGGAAGGAGCGCCGCCATCCTGGTGGGATAGCGGAGCAGAATCTCATCGATCTCCTGGCGCGCCGCGCCGGCGAAGACGGGCACGTGCTCCTGCGCGTGTTCGTGCCCCGCTGCGCCATGCGACGCGTGCGACTCCGCGTGCACCCCTCCGCGTTCGTGCGCGCTCACCGGTCGACCTCTCCCATGACGATGTCTATGCTGGCGTTGATCGCGATCACATCCGAAAGGAGGTGTCCTTCGACCATCTTCGGGATCGCCGAAAGATTCACGAACGATGGCGGGCGGATGCGCCAGCGGACCGGCTTTCCGGTGCCATCGGAAACCATGTAGTAGCCCTTTTCACCCTTGGGGCTCTCGACGGCCACGTAGCACTCGCCGATTGGCGGCCGGGCCCCTTCCATCACCTGCTTGAAGTGGTGGATCATCGACTCCATGTCGCTCATTGCCCGGGACTTGGGCGGCAGAATGACGCGGTGATCCGATACGTTAACAGGCCCGTCAGGCAGCCGGTCGAGCGCCTGCTCGAGAATCCTCGTCGACTGGCGCAGCTCTTCCATCCGCACGAGGTATCGATCGTATACATCACCGTTGGTGCCGACGGGAATGTCGAAGTCGTAGGTCTCGTAGTCGAGATAGGGCGTGTCGCGGCGAATGTCCCAGGCGACGCCGGATGCGCGCGCCATCGGCCCTGACAAGCCGTAGTTGATCGCCTCGGCTGCGGTCATTGCGCCGATTCCGACGGTGCGGCCCACCCAGATGGCGTTCCGCGTGAGCATGCGCTCGACTTCGTCGAGCGTCCTCGGGAAGGTCCTGATGAACTGCGCCAATCCTCCGGTCCAGCCGTCCGGCACGTCGGCCGCCATGCCGCCGATTCGCGTCGCGCTCGTCGTCAGGCGCGCGCCGACCCACCCCTCGAGCAGCGTGTAGACCTTTTCCCGCTCCTGAAACGACCAGAGAAAGGGAGTGAACGCGCCGATGTCGATGCAGAACGTGCCTAGCCAGACGAGATGCGAGATGATTCTCGAGAGCTCCATCCCGATGACCCGCAAAACGGTGCACCGTGGCGTGATCTCGATGCCGAAAAGCCGCTCCGCGCCCAACGTGAAGGCGATGTTGTTTCCAACGGAGTTGAGGTAGTCCTCGCGGTCGGTCCAGGGGATGATCTGGGTGTACTGCCGGTATTCCCCGATCTTCTCGAAACCGCAGTGCAGATACCCGACGTGAGGGATGCACCGCACGACCGTCTCGCCATCGAGCTCGAGCACCAGCCGCAACACTCCATGTGTGGCTGGGTGCTGGGGGCCAATGTTGATGAGCATGTGCTCGCCGACGAGCTCCGGCGATTCGAACTCCGCCGGCGCCTCGAGCGTCGTTAAGCTGCCGCCTTCGCGAACCGTGAGCGGCGTGCGAATCGGACGGCCCTCGGCATCGAGCCCGGCACTCCCCACCGCCACCTCGACCGTGCGCTTTCCGGCCATCTGCTATTCCCCCACCTTTTCGCCCTCACCCAGCCGCCGCCGCATGTCTTCGGGCAGATCCTCGAACGCCTGCGCTATACTCAGCTCCTCCAGCGAGTACCGCGCCTCGGGATTGGCCGCCAGCGCCTGACGAAGCTGTTCGGACCGGCTGAACCTTCCACGCAGGGGAAAATCCTTGCGCAGCGGAAAGCCCTCCCGATACTGCTCCCACATGAGAATGCGGCGCAGGTCGGGGTGACCGATGAACCTTATGCCGAACATGTCGAAGCACTCCCGCTCCAGCCAGTCGGCGCCTTTGTAGATCTCGCACACACTGCCGATTTCGAGCGGGCCGCGCTTGTCGAGCAGCGCCTTGACGCGCAGGAAGCGGCGATAGGGAATCGAGCGCAGATGCCAGACGACCTCGATCGGCAGCTCGGCATCGCGATATTCCACCGCCGTGACGTCGGAGAGATAGTCGTACTGCTGGGTCGGGTCGTCATGCAGCCAACGGATTATCTCCACCACCCGCGCGGGCTCCACGTAGACGCATGTCTCGCCCCAAACAACGTCCACCCGCTGCACCGCGGCGGCGAACGTATTGCGGAGCGCGCTGGCGGAAGGGTTGGGCGCGCCACCACGCTGCGCGACGTTATGCGGCGTGACCGGTGCCGGCGCGTCGGGCGCGGCGCTGCCGGCGTTCACCAGCGCGAACGCGGCGCTCACAGGCCAGACCGCGTCTGATGAACCGAGTTGCCGAAGGGCTCGGACAGCTCATCAATCGCCGCCGGCGGGATGTAAAGGCCACTTTCCGGATCCGGCTCCATCTCGTGCCGCAGGTCGGCGTCCGCCATCCGCTCGTTCTGCACCTTCTTCTGCAGCATCATGATTCCGTACATCAGCCCTTCCGGCCGCGGCGGACAGCCCGGGACGTATACGTCCACGGGAATGATCGTGTCGATTCCCTGCACCACCGCGTAGTTGTCGAACATGCCGCCGCTCGATGCGCAGGCACCCATCGAGATGCACCACTTGGGCTGCGGCATCTGCTGCCAGATTCGCCGGATCACCGGCGCCAGCTTGAACGGAACACGCCCGGCGCAGATGAGCACATCCGCCTGACGAGGCGAGAAGCTCATCCGCTCCATGCCGAACCGCGCCAGGTCGTACTTGCTTGCCGCGGTGGCCATGAATTCGATTGCGCAACACGCGGTGCCGAACGGCATGGGCCACAGTGAATTCGATCGCGCCCAGTTGACGAGAAAATCCAGCCGCGTCGCGACAAAGCTCTCCTGCGAGGCGGGATCATGCGTCACGACACGATGTTCGGGTTTCGCGGTCAATCCCATTGCAGCGCTCCCTTCTTCCACACGTAGACGAAGCCGACGAAGAGGATCACCATGAACACGAGCATCTCGGCCAACCCGAAGAACGAAATGTTGCCAGGCGAGCACACGCCTTCGACGAGCGGCACCGTGCACGACAGCTGCCTGTAGTACGCGCTCCACGGCAGCATGAACACAGTTTCAATGTCGAAAATGATGAACAGGACCGCGACCATGTAGAACTTCACCGAGAATCGATCCCGCGCCGAACCGAGCGCCGGAATGCCCGATTCGTAGGGTGCCTGCTTGGTCGGCGTGGGTCGCGACCGGATGGTGAAATGCGAAACGGCCAGCATCATGATCGCATTAACGACCACGAAGCCCGTCAGCATGAGAACCGGGAGATAGGCGCGTACGTCCATTGGTCTCCGACTTCGTGAAAAATTTCACGTTTGACCGCTCGGGGTAAACTACCAAGCCGTGAAAATGCGTGCAACCGCGTGCAGCCGGTAGCGATGCGACATGGCCACACCTACATTCCCGCCGCATCGCGATCGCTGCGCGCTCCCCTACTCCCCTCACCTCCACCTTCCGCTGCCGCATGTCGATCAAGAGTGACCGCTGGATTCGCCGCATGGCCGTCGAGCACCAGATGATCGAACCGTTCGCCGACCGTCAGGTGCGCGACGGCTGCATCTCCTATGGCGTCAGCTCCTACGGATACGACATGCGGGTTGCGAACGAATTCAAGATCTTCACCAACGTCCTCAATTCGATCGTCGATCCCAAGCACTTCGATTCCAACTCGTTCGTCGAATTCCAGGGCGACATCTGCATCGTCCCGCCGAATTCCTTCGCACTCGCGAGGTCAGTCGAGTATTTCCGCATCCCCCGCAACGTCATCACCATCACGGTGGGGAAATCGACCTACGCACGCTGCGGGATCATCACCAACGTCACGCCGCTCGAGCCGGAATGGGAGGGCCACGTAACGCTGGAGATTTCCAATACGACCCCCCTTCCCGCGCGCATATATGCCAACGAGGGGATCGCGCAGGTCCTGTTTTTCGAGAGTGACGAGCCGCCGGAGGTGTCGTACAAGGACAAGGCGGGCAAGTATCAGGCACAGCGCGGTATCACGCTTCCGAAGCTGTAACTGCGCGGGCTGCGGGACGCGCGACGCGGGACGCGGG
>JBPCLX010000262.1:0-6020 GCA_051002815.1 Gemmatimonadaceae bacterium | reverse complement strand
ACACGAGCGAGCAGCTCCAGCACCCCGAACGGCTTGGTCACGTAATCGTCCGCTCCAATGCGGAACCCCATGACCTTGTCCGCTTCCTCGCCCCGCGCGGTAAGAATCAGCACAGGCTGCGTGAATCCATCGGAGCGCAGGGTTCGCAGCACTCGGTAGCCGTCCATGCCCGGGAGCATCAGATCGAGAATCATCAGGTCCGGCGCGCCATCGCGCGCCCTGGCCAACCCAGTCGGGCCGTCTTCGGCGAGCTCGACGTTGTAGCCCTCGATCTCGAGGTTGTTTCGCAATCCGAAGGCAAGATCGGGATTGTCCTCCACCAGCAGAATCTGCGTCACGTTCGTGCCTCCTCCATGGCCGCGGCCACTGCCGCCGCTCGTCCCTTCGCTACCGGTGCGCTCGCGTTCGGCAGCTCCACAATGAACCGTGAACCGCCGCCTGGTGCATCCTCTATCCACGCTCGTCCGTGCTGTAGCAGGACGAGCTCCATCACCACCGACAGGCCGATGCCACTCCCCGCGACCGCTGAACCGGCGTCGCGTTCCAGCCGATAATACGACTCCCACACGCGGCGGCGGCGCGCCACCGGAATCCCGGGACCCTGGTCACTCACCTCCAGGCGGGCCCACTCGCCGGCTGAGCACACCTTGACCGTCACCGTTTGCGCGGCAGGCCCGTACTTCACCGCGTTGTCCAGCAGGTTGAGCAGGATCTGACGCAGGGCTCCAGCATCGGCGACCGCCTCCGTTCCCTCCTCGAGCTGCGATTCGAGTGACGCCTGACGCGCTCTGGCAAGCGGAGCGAATCCCTCGAGCACCTCGCGCACCTGGGGCACCATCGCCACCGGCGCCGGATTCAGCGTAACCATCCGGCGCTCGGCGCGCGAGAACTGGAGAATGTTCTCGACCAGGTGAGTCAGGCGCCGGGCTTCCTGATCGATGATCTGCAGCGACCGCACCCGTTCGTCCTCGTTGCGCACCCGGCCCAGCAACAGCGTCTCGGCGAACATTCGAACCTGGGCCAGCGGGGTACGCAGCTCGTGCGAGACGCCGGCGACGAAGTTGGCGCGGAGGCGGGCAAGCTCTCCCTCCCGTCGGAGCTGCGCGACACCGATTCCAGACAGCAGAATCGTTATGCCCAGGACGCCGAAAAGCAGCGGCATGTGCGAACGAGGCAAGCCGCCGATGACGAGCGATTCGGCCAGATCCGGGCGGAGCGTCACCTTCGCCGAGGCGGCGCCGAACGAGCCGATGACGTGATCGCCGGAATACGGCGACTCGTACGACATGGCGGTGGCCCAGAGCTCGCGGCCATGCTCGTCGGAAACGGCCACTGAAAGAAGCGAATCGTTAGGAATTCCCTTGGTCAGCGCCGGCGGCAGCAGCGGATACTTTCGCAGCAGCATGGTGAAGAGCGGGGCGGCGAACTGCTGGAGACACAGGGGAAACCCGTACGCCGCCACCTGCCGCTTTTCCGAATCCCACTTCACCTGATAGGCCAACGCGCGCGGTGCCTCGCCCACGGTACCGAAGATCGCCGCGTAGCTCCAGTCCTTTGTGTAATCGCGCGCCGCGTGGTGCGGCACGGTATCGCGAATCCAGTCGGCCACCGCTGCCGCCGGCGTGTTCCCACTGCTGGTGAACGCTCCATCTCGCAGGTCGATGCGGAAGAAGAACCTGAGCGAATCCGACTCGCACCGCAGTCCAGCGAGCTCCTTGGAGTCGAGAATCGAAGGGGGAGGCAGTTCCTTCCCTGGCGGGAGTGGCTTGTGATGAGCGAGCGGCTCGAACACCCAGATCAGCGTGTTGTACAGCACTTCCTTGGAGCCGGCGGCAAACTCCCAGGCCGCGAAGCTGGCGTAATCGCGCAGCGTGCGCTCCGCCGTCTCCCGGTGCGACGTCTGCGAGCGCCAGGCATCCCAGGCCAGGATGGATGCCAGCGCCGCCGTGCACACCAGTATGGCGATGAGCGACGTCGTGTTTGGACGTGAAGGACGACGAATCGGAAGCCGGGCCATGCTGACACCTTACGGCGAAGACCAACGCGTTCTGAAAGCTGCACCCGCCACACTAATCGATGTATGGGGTGGCGGTCAGAATCGTGTCAAGGAATGTGTCTCGATCACTGCGGGAGAGGGAACCGTCTCGGGCTGGCGCCGGCATCGCGGTCGCGCCTGGGAGTTGGCGGCATTCTTCCGAGTATCGTGATCCCCCCCTTGAGAGCGTGCGCGCCGATCAGCATTCTGCTCATGTTTCCGTTTCTTCGTCGACCGACCCCGCCGGCTGAAAACCGCTGGCCAGTACTCGATTCGGGATCGGATGACGCCCCCGCGACAACTACACCCTGACGGCGGATGCTCGGGCAAATTCTTGCGGCAATCATTGCTCGCGACCTGAGAACACTGCGAAGTGAGATCGAGGCGTACCCAACGCAGGAATCGATCTGGCTCGCCCCAACGGGAATCGCCAACTCCGCCGGTACGCTCGCGTTGCACCTGACAGGCAATCTCCAATACTTCATCGGCACTCAACTCGGTAGCACGGGATACGTGCGCCACCGTGAAGCCGAGTTCGCGTCGCGAAACGTGAGCAGGGAGGATCTACTTGGGGGAATCGACGAGACGATCGCCGTCGTCGAAGCCGTTCTGCCTGCCGTAGGAGAAGATCGAATGGGCGCGACGTATCCGATCGACGTGGCGGGAATGAGGATGCGTACCGACGATTTTCTCGTGCACCTCTGCGCTCATCTGGCATACCACGTTGGTCAGGTGGACTATCACCGCCGCCTGCTCGCGGCTCCCGGGGCCGTCGGCGCAATGGCGATCCCGGATCTGGTCACGGCTCGGACGCCCGCTGACTGAGCCGGCCCCGACGCCTTTCTGTAACGACGGACTCCCAGCCATATTGCCTTCCCCACTTCTCATCCGAGCTGCAACATGTCGCATTCCGTCCGCCGCCCGTCGGTGCTTGCCTGGTTGATCTTTCTTGCAGTCGCGAGCCTTCCTCCAGTCGTCGCGGCGCAATCGAATCCTCCCGTAGCCGAACGACGTTCGCACGTCGACACGCTGCATGGCGAGGTGCGGTCGGACGACTACTTCTGGATCCGAGAGAAAAGCGATCCCGCCGTGCGTGCCTATCTCGAGGCAGAGAACGAGTACGCCAACGCGCTCCTCGCGCATACCAAGCCGATGCAGGAAACGCTGTACAACGAGATGCTCGGGCGCATCAAGCAGACCGACCTGACTGTGCCTTACCGCGACGACGGCTACTGGTACTACTCGCGCACTGAGGAAGGAAAACAGTATCCGATCCTCGTGCGCCGGCGCGGCTCGATGGAAGCGCCGGAAGAAATAATGATCGACGTGAACGAGCTGGCCAAAGGACAGGAGTTCATGGCGCTCGGCGCCGGGACCGTCAGCGACGATGGCCACCTGTTCGCCTACTCCACCGATTCGACCGGATTTCGGCAGTATCTGCTACGCGTGCGTGATCTTCGAACCGGACGCGATCTGCCTGACCGGATCGAGAAGGTAGTTTCCGTAGCGTGGGCAGCGGACAACCGCACGCTGTTCTACACCACGGAGGACCATGCCAAACGCTCGTCGCGGCTCTGGAGCCACCGGCTCGGCGAAACCCGCGACTCCCTGCTGTACGAGGAGTCCGACGAACGGTTTGGCGTCTACGTGTCGCGGTCGCTCAGCGGCAGGTATGTCTATGCCTATAGTGGAAGCCTGACGACGAGCGAGATCCGATACATCGCCGCCGATGCGCCCAGCGCGGCATGGAGGATCATCGCCCCGCGCAAGCAGGACCGCGAGTACGATGTGAGCGACCACGACGACCGGTTCTACATCCGCGTGAACGACACCGGCCGGAACTTCAGGCTGGCACAGGCCCCGATCGCAACGCCTGACGCCGAGTACTGGACCGAGGTTATTCCGCATCGTGAAGACGTGATGCTGGAGGACGCGACCGCATTTGCGAACCACATGGTGCTGTACGAACGGGCGAACGGACTGCCGCGGCTGCGCATCCGGCGGTACGCGTCAGGCGAAACCGTCGACATCGCGTTTCCGGAACCGGTCTATTCTGCGTTCCCCTCGGTGAACCGCGAGTACGAGAGCAATCTGTTCCGTTACAGCTACCAGTCGCTGGTCACGCCGAGTTCCGTGTTCGACTACGACGTCGAGACGCGGACGAGCACCCTGCTCAAGCAGCAGGAGGTGCTAGGCGGGTACGACAAGTCGCACTACGCCAGCGAGCGAACCTTCGCGACGGCGAGCGACGGTACGCGGATCCCCATCTCGGTCGTGTACAAGCGCACCACGCCGCGCGATGGCACCGCGCCAGTGTTGCTCGGCGGTTACGGTTCCTACGGCTCGTCGAGCAACGTGGGCTTCTCCTCCAACCGGCTCAGTCTGCTCGATCGCGGGGTGGTGGTGGCCACCGCGCACATTCGAGGAGGCGGTGACATGGGAAAGGCATGGCACGACGCCGGCCGCATGCAGAACAAGATCAACACCTTCACCGACTTCATCGCCGCTGGGGAGCACCTGGTGAAGGAGCGTTATGGGGCGCAGAACCGATTGGTAATCGAAGGCGGCAGCGCCGGCGGACTGTTGATGGGCGCGGTTACCAACATGCGTCCGGACCTGTTCCGGGCGGTGGTATCGCACGTGCCGTTCGTCGATGTGATCAATACCATGCTCGATGAGTCGCTCCCGTTGACGGTGGGTGAGTTCGAGGAATGGGGCAACCCCAGGAAACCTGAAGAATATGCCTGGATAAAGCGCTACGATCCCTACGCCAATCTCGCTCGCAAGGCCTACCCGGCGATGCTGGTGAAAACGTCGTTCAACGACAGCCAGGTGATGTACCACGAGCCGGCCAAGTACGTGGCGCGGTTGCGCACGCTCAAGACCGATGCGAACCCGCTGCTGCTGGTGACGAACATGGGTGCCGGACACGGCGGCGCTTCGGGACGCTACGACCGCTTGCGCGAGATCGCGCTCGACTACGCGTGGATGCTGGAGCAGATGGGAGCAGCGCGTGCGCCATCGCCGTAGCGCCCTCATGTGCGTCAACAGATCGAGCGGATATGCAGCGTCAAGCAGCGTCGCAAGCTTGCGAGAGCTGCCCCCTGCCTTCACTTTCCCGTGTGAGCACGCGGTGCGGATCACGCCTGCCTCAACGTTGCCACCCCACCTGCCGTACGTCGGGCAGCACCAGCGCTGGCGCCCGCGTGACCTCAAATTCTTGCGCCCGACGCACCGATGAATCTGTCCGTCCACCTTTGGGCGCCTGCCAGCGCCGCCTTTTTCGCCGCGGCTTCGCTTGCAGCGCAGCAGGCGGCAGCCGTCGCGCCCCCGCCCACGAGCACCGAATTTCCCGCGCCGCCGCCAACCGTCGATCCGCGCATTTATCAGATCGTCGCTGATGCCTCTCCGGCTCGCATCGAAGCCGACATTCGTACGCTGGCCGGATTCGGCACCCGTAACACCTTTAGCGACACCACTTCGACCACCCGCGGCATTGGCGCGGCGCGGCGGTGGATAAAAGCGGAATTCGACAGGATCTCTGCCGCGTGCGGTGGCTGCCTCGAGGTGCGCTACCAAGAGGGAATGTCGGGCGAGGGCGAGCGGCGCGTGAACGTGGTGAACGTGATCGCCACGCTCCGTGGCACCCAACACCCCAATCGCTACGTCATCATGAGCGGCGACATCGATTCACGGGCCTCGAATACGTTCGATGGCGAATCAGATGCGCCCGGGGCCAACGACAACGCGTCGGGGATGGCCGGCGTGCTCGAGGCTGCTCGCCTGCTCACCAAACACCGCTTCGGCTCCAGCATCATCTTCGTTGGATTGTCGGGCGAGGAGCAGGGACTGTGGGGTGGGCAGCACATGGCCACAGCGGCCAGGGAAGCGGGATGGGACATCGCCGCCGTGTTCAACAACGACATGATCGGCAACATCGAAGGTCTCGATGGCGTGATCGACAACACCTCATTCCGGGTGTTCT
>JBPCLX010000261.1:0-5817 GCA_051002815.1 Gemmatimonadaceae bacterium | reverse complement strand
TCCTATTTCCGGGTCTTCCGGCTTTCGAGTTGATGGCCGTGTTTGGGCGGTAGCCGGCATCAATGTCGAAGGGGCGACGGATGAGGCGGATCTGGCGGATGAGGCGGATAATGCCTGGATGAGGGGATGGATCACCGCGCCAGGCGATGGATAGGTTGGTTTGCAGAGCTGCGCTGCGACATTCGGCTCCTGCTTCCACATGAGACCGATCAGCCCTGATCAGCCCAATCCGTCTCATCTGTCGCACCCTTCGACATTGATGTCAGAATTGACCCTCCTCCAGCGTAGAAGTACCTCTGCGTCCTCGGCGAACCCTCCGCGACCCTCTGCGTTGAAATTGCGGAGTCACGAACGGCAACAATTCCTGACGACCCACCTGAAAGCCTGAAGACCCTGTTTCCTGATTCCTATTTCCTATTTCCTGTTTCTCCCAGCACTCGCAAGGCATCGCGAACGGCGCCTCTGACCGGCACCACGTGCTCCGAGCGTATCTGGGCGCCAGGCACCGCCGATCGCAGCCTGTGCTCGGTACGGCGACGCAACGGGCCGCCTGGCGCGAGCAGCCCGCCTGTGAGCGCTACCGGAATCGCGGCCCGCTCATCGCCGAACAGCCGCCTGGCGAGGGCTCGCACGTGGAGCACCAGCTCTTCGGCTGCGAGGCTCAGCAACGCATTGGCGCGCAGGTCGCCCGCGTCGGCCACCGCGTTGACGATGGGCGCGAGCGCTGCAAGTTGGGAGGGCGTCGCGCGTGCAGCCCACGGAATCAGCTCATCCACCTCGTTGACTTCGACCACCGTAAGCAACGCTCCGGTGAGTGCCGTTTCCGGCTCGCGGCCATCGTGCGCCGCGGTCACAACCGAGAGGGCGCGTCTGCCTATCCACGCGCCACTTCCTTCATCCCCACACACAGGCCCCCATCCTCCGGTGCGGTCTTCGACTCCAGTCGGACCACGCCCGAATGCAACCGAGCCAGTGCCCGCGATGAGCAGAACCCCCGGCCCGTCTCCAAAGGCATCATCCATCGCGATCGCCGCGTCCGCACGGACGAATACATCCTCGGCGACATCCATCGACTCCAGAGCATCGAGCAGAGCGTCGCGTTGCGCCGGGCGTCCCACGCCGGCCAGGCCGGCACACAGCGCACGCGGGCGCGTGCCCTCCATGCCCGAGACCCGCATTGCCTCGCGCACCGTATCGGCTATGACCATCGCGGAATGACGCTCAGCTCCCGGCACCACTGCCGATGCGGGCCCGGTGGCCTCGCCGAGTGGCTTTCCATCTTCGCCGGCGACCCAGACGAGTGTCTTGGATCCGCCGCCATCGACGCCAACGACCAGCAGCTCTTCCGTCACGCTGCACGCTCCGTTGCCGCCATCACCGGCGCCACAGTCGGGCGCGGGTGGGTGAACGAGGAGAGCACGCCGACCAGCACGGTGATCGAAGTGCCGATGAGCACGTACCACGGCCAGGCGATTCTTCCGAGCGGAGCGAGCCCGCCGAGCGAATCGGGAAACCAGGTCGAGAGCTGGTTGGCGAACACCACGAGAGTCATGCAGAAGATGCCTACCGCCATGCCGAGGAGCGCGTCGCGCTGAATTGCGCGGCTCCAGAGCAGGCCGAGAAAGAAGCCGCCTAACAGGCCGCCGTAGGTGAACGACGCGATCGACAACGCCAGGACGACCACCGGCGTTCCCTCGGCGGGGTACGCCAGCGCCGCACCGAGCAGGATGACGGCCCAGATGAGTGTAAAGACCTTGCCGATGCGCAAGGTTGCGGGATCCTTGGGACCCCGTTTGGTGAGGGGAAGATATATGTCGTGTGTGGAAGCGGCCGACAGGGAATTGAGCGAGCTGGAGACGGTGCTCATTGCCGCCGCGAGAATTGCCGCGATGACCAGGCCAGTGAGTCCGGGCGGCATTACTTCAATGATGAATCGGGGAAAGATCTCATCGGTTCGGGCAAACGTCTGCGCGTCGTAGAATGCGTAGAGTCCGACGCCGATCATCAGGAAGAGAGCGAACTGCACGATGACGACGGCGCCGCTGCCAATGAGCGATATGCGGGCATCCCTGAGCGAAGACGAAGCGAGCAGCCGCTGAACGATCATCTGATCCGCGCCATGCGATGCCATCGACAGGAAAGCGCCACCGATCAGGCCGGCGATCACCGTGTGCGGCCGATCGAACCCCATGTATCCGTCGAATATCCGCAGCTTTTCGACCGACTCGGCGCGAGCGATGATGGCGCTCCAGCCCCCGTCGACTCCCTGTCCGATCAACCACACCGCCGACACTCCGCCAATCAGGTAAACGCCGGTCTGCACGACATCGGTCCAGATGACGGCCCGCATGCCCCCGTAATAGGTGTAGACGATCGTAAAGGCACCTAACGTCAAAATCGCCACCGGCTGGATGTACTCCGGCGGCAGGATCGGACCGATGATGAGGGCCAGCGGAATGGTCGTCGCAAAGATTCTGACCGAATCCCCGAAGGCGCGGGTGAACATGAAAATCACCGATGCAAAGCGGCGTGTCGCCTTGCCGAAGCGCCTTTCCAGCAGCTCGTATGCGGTCACGAGCTCGCCTTCGTAGTACTTGGGGAGGAGGGTGTAGGCAATGACCATTCGGCCGACCAGGTAGCCGAGTGCGATCTGCAGAAAACCGAGATCGGTGGCGTAGGCCAGTCCCGGAATACTGATGAAGGTCAGCGCGCTCGTTTCCGTCGCCACGACGGAAAAGAGCACCGCCCACCAGGGAACTGCCTGGCCCGCGACGAAGTAGTCGCGCGCGTCGCGCTGCGACCGCCCCAACCACACACCGAGCGCCGTGGTGCCGAACAGGTATGCCGCGAGCACCACGGCGTCGAGGACGGTGAAGGATCCGATCATGTAGGGGGATTATTCGACGACGTACGCTTCCATTGCGAAATATTCGGCGAGCCCTAACTGGTCCAGCTGTTCCGCGGTGCCCTTGTTGCGCCCTTCGACCCGCTGCCAGAACTCGCGATCGTCGTGCCCGGGAAATGGCGCGGAGTCCTTCTGCGACTGGTGCTTGAAGATCGCCTGAATCTTGAGGCGCAGCTCTTCCTGCGAGAGAGGGACGAGGAAGGTAGCCTCCGTTACCGGCCACTCCTGCCAGGCGCCGCGGTACAGCCAGACTTCGGGGCGGGGTGCGTCACCGGTCCATCCCTTTTCAGCCAGCTGAGCCAGTGCGCGATCAATTGCTTCCTTGCACATGCGGTGCGTGCCGTGCGGATCGGAAAGGTCGCCGGCGACGAAGATCAGCTCGGGCCGCAGCTCCTCGAGCAGCTGCCTGACAATGCTCACGTCCGCCGGCCCGATCGGATCCTTGCGCACTTTTCCCGTCTGGTAGAACGGCATGTTGAGAAAGCGTGCAGCGCTTGCCGGCAGACCGACGGTCTCGATTCCGCTCACCGCTTCAGCTTCGCGGATAATGCGCTTGAGGTCGAGCACCTCGGGGGTGTCGACCTGTCCCGGATCCTTCGTCGCCAGAAAGTCGCGCACGCCGGCGCAAAGAGTCCGCACCGCATCTCCACCGATTGCCAGATCGTGTGCCGTACGTTCGATGAAGTCCACGTACCTTCGTACCTCGTGGTCGAACACGGCGATGTTGCCGCTCGTCATGTAGGCGACTACCATCTCGTTGCCGTTCTCGACCAGCTTGCGCAGCATGCCGCCCATCGAGATGACGTCATCGTCTGGGTGGGGTGAAAACACGATCACCCGCGTGGTGCGCGGCAGCTTGGACTTGCCGCGGATCTTCGCACCTAGCGCATTGAATACTTCTCCGTTGGCCGCCCCGGCGGCGCCGTACTTGGCGACCAGCGACGAGAGTTGATGCTCGGAGTAGTCGCGCTGCGTGAGCTTGAGGATCGCCTTACCGGTGCGCTCGGACAGCCAGACTACCGCGCGTACAATCAGCTCAGGCGTCCATTCCACCTCGTCCAGCAGCCACGGTGTGGCGATTCGCGTAAGATCCGCCGCGGCGGCCCGATCGACGTAGAACGTCGTATCCGAATGCCGCTGGAGAAACGTCGCCGCCACTTCAAGGTCGATCTCACCCTCGACCGCGCGCCTTACGATCGGAGCCTTGTGCTCTCCGGTGGCCAGAATGAGGATCTCGCGCGCCTCCAGAATGGTGGCGACTCCCATCGTCACCGCCTCACGCGGCACGTTGTCTTCACCGAAGAAATCGGCTGAAGCGTCGCGCCGGGTGATTACGTCGAGATGTACCATCCGCGTGCGGCTCTCGGAACCGGAGCCCGGCTCGTTGAATCCGATATGCCCCGTCTTGCCAATGCCGAGGAGCTGAATGTCTATCCCCCCAGCCTGGCGAATGGCTTCCTCGTAGCGAAGCGACTCCAGCGCCAGCTGCTCGCGCGGTACGTCTCCTCTCGGGATGCGAAGGTTGTTCGGCTGAACGTCGATGTGGTCGAACAGATTCTCCCACATGAAGCGGTGATACGAATGAATGCTGTCCGGGGCCATCGGATAGTACTCGTCCAGATTGAACGTGATGACGTTCCGGAAGCTGAGACCCTCTTCGCGGTGCATGCGGATGAGCTCCCGATACACGCCGATCGGCGTCGATCCGGTAGCAAGTCCGAGCACGGCGTGCTGGTTGGCCGCATTCTTCTCACGCACCAGCGCCGCGATGCGCGCCGCCACCAGCCGCGCGATGTCGTCGTGCTCGTCGACGACGACGGTGCGGATCCGTTCCATCGATGTCGCGTGGGGATGGGAGATGTGAGAAGGCCCGCGATCGATGGACATGTCGCGGGCCCGCTCGGCCCCGCCGGCGCTTTGTCGAGCGCGGGCGGCTGCCTTTCCACTCATTGGCTCAAGCGTTGAACGAACTGCCGCAGCCGCAGCCACCCGTGGAGTTAGGATTCTTGAACGTGAAACCGGAGCCCTGCATGGACGAAACGTAGTCGATCGTCGTTCCGCTCAGATACTGCGCCGAGAATGGGTCAATGAACATCTTCACCCCTTCGGCCTCGAATACGTAATCGTCTTCCGCGGCCTGCTCCTCGATGAGCAACCCGTACTTGAATCCGCTGCAGCCGCCGGGCTGAACGCTCACGCGTAGTCCGCCCTGCTCGGCCGATACACCCTCATCACCCATGAATCGCCGAACCTCTACGGCGGCGGTCGGGGTGAGGGTCAACTGAACGGTCGCCTGCTGGGTAGAAGCCATTTTATCCTCGGTTTGTATCGAGTAAACTGACAGCAATATAGTAGGAATCAGGAACTGGGAACCAGGAACTGGGAAAAAAAGTGCCAATCCGTGCTGCGGCTGCCCGCGCGATCGGGGATACCTACGTCCCCGGCTCCAGCCGGAGTCCAGCGGAACTCCCGTCATTCCGACGAAAATTGCGATCGTGATCGACAACCCGGACCCGCTTCTCGTCGGGGTGACGAACCTGCAAGGACTTCTGACCCAGCAAACACGCCACACCGTGTCGGCGCGGACCCGTTAACCCTACTTACCCGTCACTGATGACTAGTTCCCTTTCCAAGGTTAAGCGGAGTGTCCATGCAATCAGCCAGCTATGACCGTTGGCTTGTCTCCAGCTCCCAGCTGTTTAGCTCACAGCTGCCCGTCTCGCTGTCCCCAACCAGGAACCAATTCCCACTTCCTATTTCCTATTTCCCGCTTCCTGATTGCTCGTTCCCGACTCCTGCCTGAGATTCCTCGCGATCCAGCCGAAGCTCGCTAGCGCAATCGCGGCAAAGATCGCAAACGCGAGGTACTCTCCGAAAAGCAGCTTTCCGATCGCGAACAGCGAGCTGTAGGT
>JBPCLX010000260.1:0-8848 GCA_051002815.1 Gemmatimonadaceae bacterium | reverse complement strand
GTCCCACCGTTCCAGCAGTACCGTGCTCATGACCCTCCCTGCGGACCGGGCGACGAGTCGCGTGGCAGGGTCATGCGGAGCCGCCGGAACCGTGCACGCGCTTCGACATGTAGATGTCGGGCTTGCCGGGACCGTTCGCGTCAGGCATGACACCGGTCACGACGTAGCCGAGCCGGCGGTAGAACAGGAACGGATGCCCCCGGCCGAGATCGCGCAGCTCGCGGATATGCCGCGGAACATCGGAGTATAGATCGACGCCGGCGAGGGAGGTCATGCCGGAGTCATCATCCGTGCCCAGGGTGATCGTCAGGCCGCCGCGCGCCATGACCTCCTCCTCGAGCGCGGCGACGAGCGCGCGTCCGATGCCCCGACGTCGAAGATCGGGCCGGACGACGAGCGGGTGCAGCTCCCAGACTCTCCCCTGATACTCCGGAAGCGCGCCGATCCATCCGAGGAGCCGGCCGCCCTCGATCGCTGCCCGGGCAAATCCCTCCATGAGCACGTGCACGACGTCCCTCTCGGCCGCGTGAAGATCGGTCCAGCCCGACGGCTCTACGAATCCGGACACGAGCAATTCAGCCGCCTCGACCCGTATCGCGTCGGGCTGATTCGCCAGATCGACAATGGTCACTGTGGGCGTTCACGCCTCCGGTAGACGTCAGGGTTCCAGCGCCTTGTCGATCCGCACGACCGCGTCCTCCAGATGAATGCGCGTATTGCGGTCGCGAACGCCGCGAGACAGCGCCGTGCGCAGCTCGCCGTTGAGCGGCAGGAAGGTCCGGCGTTGCTCAACCTGCCTTCTTGACATAAACCGCATCCATGGGATCCATCGCGTCGCGCAGCCCGTCGCCAAGGAGGTTGAACCCCATCACCGCCATGGTTATGACCAACCCAGGGTAGAGCATTAGCTGCGGTGCCGTGAAGAAGTAGGCGCGTGCATCGTTAAGCATGGCGCCCCATTCCGCTGTCGGCGGCTGCGCGCCGAGTCCGAGGAAGCTGAGAGCGGAGATCGCCAGTACGAGCTCCGCCATCTCCAGCGTGGCGAGAACGGCGACGGCCGGCATGATTCCGGGAAGAATGTGTCGAACCACCACACGGCTGTCCGTCGCGCCCAGCGCCACGGCGGCCTCCACGTATGTGCGCGCCCTGAGACCGAGCACCAGCCCTCGTACCACTCGCGCATGACTGACCCACCAGATGCTCGCAAGACCGATCATGAGGCTGCCCAGTCCCGGTCCAATCGTCCCGACGATCGCAAGCCCCAGTAGCAGACTCGGAACGCTCAACACGGTGTCGACGAGGCGCATCAGCGCATCGTCGAGCACGCCGCCAATGTAGCCGGCGGCGACGCCGACCGCGATGCCGACGGACATGGTCATGGCCGTCGCGACGAGTACGAGTCCAAGGGACCAGCGCGCACCGTACAACAGCCGGCTCATGATGTCGCGTCCCAGGTTGTCGGTGCCTAACCAATGCTCCGCGCTGGGGCCGGCGAACCCGATCGCCGGGTCAATGTGGTTGGGATCGTGCGGCGCGACCCACGGAGCCAACAGCGCGCCGATGCCGAATGTCGCCACCACGACCAGCCCGACAACCGTCGATCGGCGGGCCAGCGCTCGCGCCATCATCGCGTTCTCACCATCGGTGCACCGGGGCGCACGCGCGGATCCAGCACGCGATACGACAGATCGACCGCCAGATTGATGAAAACGAACACGGTCGCGATGTAGACAACGAAACCCTGGATCGCAGGATAGTCGCGGTCATAGATGGACTGCACCATCCACTGTCCCACGCCTGGCCATCCGAACACCGTCTCGACGATAACCGTCTCACCCAGCAGGCGGCCAAAGCGCAGCGCGCTGAGCGTGACCAGGGGGTTGAGCGCGTTCCGCAGCGCGTGGCGAGTCATTACGCGCAGCTTCGACAAGCCCTTGGCCCGACCGGTCTGCACGTAGTCCGCGCCCATTTCATCGAGCAGATTGGCGCGAAGAATCCGGGTCACGCTGGCCGCGCCTCCCAGGCTGAGTGTAACCGCTGGCAGTATCAGATGACGCCAATCATCCGCCCCCGACGTCGGCAGCAGGCGAAAGGTGACGGCGAACAGCAGCATCAACAGGTAGCCGATCAGATAGCTTGGAACAGATACGCCAGCCAGCGCCATCACCCGGGCACCGTGATCGTAAGGCGTGTCTCGCGCCGCGGCTGACATGACGGCGAGTGGAATGGCGATGACAAGTCCCATGATCAGCGCGCAGACCGCGAGCGCCAGCGTGGCCGGAAAGCGTTCTCGCAACTCATCGAACACCGGTTGCCCCGTGCGATACGAATCGCCGAAGTCGCCGCGCGCGGCCGCCGTCACCCACCCTCCGTACCGTACAAGGAAGGGTCGGTCCAGACCCAGTTCCCGACGTAGCTGCTGCACCTCGGACTCGGCTGGCGGATCGCCGGTCTGGCGCAACAGCATCATGTAAGCCGGGTCGCCTGGGGCGAGCGACCCTAACGAAAACGACAGGAAGGAGATGAGTAACCAGACGATGACCGCTCCGGCCAGGCGACGAGCCAGCCATCCGGATCCCATCATCGCGCCAGCCAGACCCTGCTCCAGTCCTGATTGAGGCGCGATGGATGTGGTGCGAATCCGCGCAGGCGATCGGTCATCGCGTAGATACGCGAGATACCGGCGAGGGGGATGGCCCCGACTTCGACGTCGACGAGCTGATGCATCGCGTCCGCCGCCGCGCGGCGAGCGTCTTCATCCGTCTCCGCGGCGAGCGCAAGTTCGACCAGGCTGTCGAATCGAGGGCTCGCGTGCGTGAATCTGGCGCTGCGCGTGCTGGACTTCGAATACCAGCGGATCGCGAGTAGAAACGAAGGGTTGGCGTCGTTCTGATTCGGCAGTTCGAGGTCGAGGTCGAACTGGCCGCTATTCAGACGGCTCTCGTAGGCAGCCGCGTCGAGCTGCTCGACGACCGCGTCGATACCAACTCGGGCCAATTGCGCCTGCACGTATTCGACCGTTGCCCGATCGACGGAGCTGGGGCTTGCAATGAGCCTCAGTGTGCGTCGCTGCCCATTCAGGATTCGCACCGCGGCCTGCGGGTCGTAAGGCACGCCGCGCACACGCGTTGCGTACGCACCCAGCACGCTTGGCGGATTCACCGTCGACACGAGGGCGGCGTTGTCGCCGCCGCCAAGCACGTTGTCCACCAGCGTGCGGCGGTCGATCGCCATCGCCACGGCTCGGCGAAGAGATGAGTCACGGAGCTGATGGAATGGAGCGGCGCCGTTGACGTTGAGGTACATGACGATCACCGCTCCCGGAGGTGCGGTAACCACTCGCAGCCCGGGCACCGAGCCCAGGGCTCTCGCGTTCGACCGGCTCACGTCGAAGATCGCGTCGACTTCGCCCGCGCGAAGCGCCAGCATCCGCGTCGTCTCGTCCTGAATGAAGCGAAAGATCACCGTGTCCAGCCGTGCGGGCTCACCGCGATACTGCTCGTTGCGAACCACCGTCAGGTGGTCGTAGGCGGCGTAGCCAACAAGCCGAAATGGGCCGGTGCACACCGGCTGCCTGGCAGGATCACTCGCTGGTTCGAGAATACTGTAGATCGGATGCACGAGCTGGTCGACGAGCCGTCGGTTCCGCAACGCGGGTGTCACCTCGAACGTCGTGTCATCGATGATGCGGACCGCCGAATCGGAAACGAAGCTGTAACCGACGCGAGTACGCGCGGCGTGTCCGAGTGAGAACGCCACCGCGCGCCCGTCGACCGGCGCGCCGTTCGAGAACCTAACGCCACTCCGAAGCACGAAGCGCACGCTGTTGTCTCCTCGGCGCTCCCATCTATCGGCGAGGGCCGGTGCCACTCCGAAGCTCTCCGTCAGGCGGACGAGCGGCTCGCAGATCCCCGCGTTGAGCGGGTAGCGACCGAGGCGTGGACGGTTGATGGTGAGCGGATACTCGTCCGCGCCGTAAGCGACAACCAATGTCTTGCGCGGAGCGTCGCCATCGGGGCTGGAGCAACCGCCGAGGGTGAGCGCCACCGCGAGCAGGCAGACTACCTGGCGCGATCTAGCGAGACGCACGCCCAGCCGCACTCGACGCTGACCATGGCGCTTCCAACACATAGATCCCGGAGTTCACATCGCTGACCACCACGTATTCCCGGGCTGATGAGTCAGGCGTGCGTCCCGGCAGGGCGAGGAGCGCGACGCTGACGACGAAAGCCTTGGCCGGCAGCACACCGGTCGGATCGGCGACGTCAGGCGGAATGAATGACGCGACCTCGCGTGGCGCCCCGCTTCCAAGCTCGATGACCCGCGCTCCGCCGGAGTTCCAGGGAACTACCGCGAAATTCCCGCGAACCGCGGCGCGCTGCGGTGACAGCACACCCAGATTACGCGGTGGAAATTCGCTGGAGCCGGGCGTGCGGAACACGCCTAGCTCGCGAGGAGTTGAAGGCTCGGTGACGTCGACGACGCGGAACGCTCCCCATTCGCCTGGTGCGCTTCGCATGCTCGCCGTCGCGCGTGAGGCGGTCACGCATCGCCCATCGGCGAGCGATGGGCAGAGAAGTGCACGCAGTGCATCACCATCAGGCTTGTCGATCATGATCACCGGGATCGTTACTCCGGACGGGTCGCCATCGGGGGAGAACGCCTGCGGTGCGATGGCGCTGGTCTGCAGAATCACGACGGCGATCGCGCCCTCGGTTTGTGCGCGCAGCACCCGTTCGGCCATCGAGCACCCCGGTCCATCTGCGATGGCCGGTTGAATCGGTTGCCGGCCGCGATCGATCAGCGCGATGCGACCCTGAACGTCGGATAGATAGGCATCGGCCTGTGTTGCGGCACCGTCGGCGTGCATCATGTCCATGCCAAGGCTCACCGGGCATCCGCGTCCCGCGTACGCCAGCTCTCCATCCACCCGTCCGCCGGGTTGCCGATGGAGCTGCGCCGTGTTGTGCTGATCGTAAAGCGTGAAAATCGCTTCGCACGCAAACCTGGCACCGGCAACCTCCGGAGGCCCATCAACTACGAGCTCGGCCGATGGCCCGATGAAATCAGCTTCCGAGATGAGCGCCAGATCTCGGCCGTCGACCCGGGCTGATGCCACGTATGCCGCGCTTCCCTCGAACTGCCGGTCGTCGGGATACGAGAACCTGCCTAACTGTGCCGGCGATCCGGAGCCGTCGAGATCGAGTACGAAGAGGCCGCCATCGTAGAACGCCAGCAACCCGCGGGTACCGCCGTGCGAGAAGCCGGCGCCGTGTCCGGCGCTGAACGGGCGGCATCCGTTGTTGGAGAAGATGGGGGTACCTGCAGGTGGGAACGACCCGACCTGTACCGGCCGGCGCGGATTTGTCGCGTCGACGATCCGCAGGTCTCCCGATGGAAACTTGCTCGCAGACGCGCCCGGCTCGAGCGACATCGACAGTACTCGTCCGTCCGCTCGTTGAATCAGCGAGACCGAGTGCTGCGACGATGCGCACCTTCTCGGGCTCAACGGCGGGGGCCCGCAGGCTGGAATGCTGTCGGCGTGCACTATGTCGGCGTCGGCATGGTACCGGCCGAGTAGTTTTGGTGATGCCGGGTGAGAAATGTCGTAGTAGACGACGCCGCGGTCGAGGAGCATCCCCGGGGCACCGCACATGGTCATCGCCACCGCCAACAGATCGCCGGTGAAGGCGGGCGTTCTCACACTTGCCGCACTCACGCCATGCGCGGCGACGCCGGCCGGCACCGGGATGGCACCGACGACCTTGGGTGTGCGTGGCTCCGACAGGTCCACCAGCTTTATGGCGACTGCCGGACACGGGTACGGGTTGTAAAGATGAGCGTGCACCCCTGCGGCGGGCATGAGCCCGGCCGCGACGACCGCTGTCGTGCCGACTATTGTCAGGTCGCCATTCAGCCCGGCGCCGCCGAGGTCCGTCTGGCCGACAAGCCGCATGCCCTGGGCGTGCGAGACGACGGAAAGCGCGAGGTGCGCAGCCAGGAGAATCCAGATAATTCGCCGCATGGGATCCGCTCAGGCTCCGGGCAGGGGCCGGTCGGTATTGAACATGTCCGCGACGACCTTCCATTCGCCGTCCCGGAATTCCCACACCACCAGATACTTGCCGTTGTCCCCTACGCGGCCGTTCGGGCCGTCGTATGCCAACTCATATGTGCCGACGTCGTACGCCATCGAGGCGTCGTCCGAAACGTGGATGTTGGTTGGCGAGAACGTCAGCGACACGTTCGGCAATCCGAGGAGGCCCGCCCAGGCGGAGCGAATTGCATCCGCGCCGGATGCCTGCGGGGCGTTGGGGCCCATGAACAGGCCGTCGGCGGCGTAGACGTTCACGATCGCCGCGGTGTCCCTGGCCGCAACCGCATCGACCCACTGCCTGTCCAGTTCCCTGATCCGCGACTCGGCGGCGTCGGGCGATTGTCCCACCGCCGAATCCATGCTGGCGGTCTCGTCGAGTTCGGCGGCGCATGCCGACAGGGCGACGGCTGCAAGAAGTGCAAGCGCTATTCGTGTCATTGGTACTCCAGGTGAGTGGTGAGAACACCAGCGCTCGGAAAGCGATGAGAACATGCAGTTGGCCGGGGCGGTCTGCAACCACGGCCTCCGTGGCCGCCGCGGCATGAATGACCCGTCATCCCCTGCTGGTTCTCAGGAAGAATGGTGACCTGTCAGGTCGTCGAGATTGTCCCATCCGTACCATATTTCGAGATAAGGCTGACCTCCCAGGACGCAGATCCCGTCCCTCAACTGCCTTGCACCGAGCCGCTCGTAAAAGGCCCGCGCAGGATTTGCCGCTAGTACGGCGACGACCGCAGACTTGAGGCCGCTGGCGACGGCGTGCGTCGCCCACGCCGAGATCGGTCGCCGGCCGACACCCTGCGACTGCGCGGCGCCAGGCAGCATCGCACCCGGCGTTTCCTGAGTACGGAACCAGGCGGTCTAGCTACGGTTCCAGCGCCTTGTCGACCCTCACCAGCGCATCCTCCAGATGAATGCGCGTATTGCGGTCCCGCACCCCGCGCGACAGCGCCGCGCGCAACTCGCCGCGCAGCAGCTTCAATTGATCGCGGATCAGCGGCCGGATGTCCGACTGCGCGATCTTCAGCTCGCCGTTGAGCGGCGGATCATTGTCGTTACCAACTCGCAGGTCGCCCGACTGGGGCGGGCTCCAGCCGTCGTTGTTCGCCTCGTTGAGCAGGTGGTGCGCCTGTGCCAGATAGGCGCGCTGGAGGTTGCGCCGGTACGTGTCGACGGCGCGTCCTGCTCGCGCGTCGCGCCACACCGCTGCACGGGTGTCATCGAGCATCTGAGCCGGCGTGTAGGTGCTGTCTCCGTGAAACGCTTCGTGCTCGATCATGCGAGCCAGGCGGGCGTGGTTGAGCAGCCGCTGCACCGCCAACTCCTGATAGGCACGGATCCTCTCCACCGCGCCCGCGTGCTCGAGCCGGCGCAGCACGTCGGCATCGAGCGCCCACTCCGGGGTCGCCAGCACCTGATCGTCGATGAACCTCATCGCCTTACGCTGGTAGGCCGGCTCGACCGGGGTGTACACGACGCCCGGTTCCCCATACCGCTTGTGATGGGTCCACGACCCGCCGACAGCGGCGGCCGCGTGCTGCGCATAACGGTTCCACTGAGTGAGCGCCTGAAGGTAGTGCGTCTCCAGCTCGTAGTAATCGTCGCCCTCTCGCAGCAGCCACGGGAGCAGGCTGTCGACCATCACCTTCAGATTCAGCATGCCCAACGATGCCGCCTCGACCGGATCGGCACTGATCCCCTCGGTCATTCGATAGGGATCCCACTCCTCGTCCATGCCGAACAGTGCCGAGGCGAACCTGAACCATGGCTTGTCGGCGCGCTCGGTGATCCACTTGTGCAGAGTGTCGGTCTCCGCCTCCGCCGTCTTGGCCGAAATGATCGGTCGGTAGCCCCAGTACACCGCCCAGCGGTCCCATACCCCCATCCTTCGCTCGGGGGGCACTCCATCGCCGGGTTGCGCGGCGTAGTTGAAGCGGGTACGGCCTACCGACGAGCCCGAGTGCCCCATTCGTCGCACGAAGTCGGGGTCGCGAATCGAATCGACCGCAAAGACGAAGTTGGCCCGCTGGTTATGCGGCAGGCCCACGGAATGCGCGGTTTCGTGCGACGTCACATAACGAATCGCCTCACCCATCAGGTCGTCGGGCAGCCGCGAGCTGCGATACCGCTTGTCATCGGCTGCCGTCGCCACCTGCGACAGAAGCTGCCAGCGCATCCGCTCGGTGACCGCCTCGTACATGTTCGTGTGCGCCCGCAGTACCTCGCCGCTGCGCGGATCGACCACATCGCCACCGGAGTTCGCCGAGCGCACTGTGGTGGGGACATAGCGCAGCACCGAGTGGCGGGCATCGAGCAGCGAGAACGTCGGATCCTCCCGCGGCGTCGGAGCCCGGCGAACCTGGATGGCGTTCCTGAATCCGGCATCCTCGAACGCCCCGTTCCACTCGAGGATGCCGGCTTCGATGAATGGCACCCATTTCTCGGGCGTCGCGGGATCGATGTACCAGACCCACGGCTTTACCGGCTCTACCAGCTCGCCTCGCAGGAACGCCGCCGTATCGCTCGGCTCCAGCCGGTAGCGGCGTATGTACCGCTCGGAGCGAACACCCTGAAAGTCCCGGTCGTAGTTGGTGCGCTCGACGCTAATGAAGCCGACACGCTCGTCCCAGATGCGCGGCGTCATCGGCTCCGCCGGCAGCAGAATCATCGAATGATTCACCTCGAAGGACACCGCACCGGCGCGAGCGTTGCTAGGCGGCTGATCGGCGGTGTAGCTCTGGACCACCCGGA
>JBPCLX010000259.1:0-3953 GCA_051002815.1 Gemmatimonadaceae bacterium | reverse complement strand
CCACGCCGGACCATGTATTGAATAAGGTCGCGCGCGCTCTCGACGGCAAATCCGGTAAGCCCGGCCGCGGCGCCAATGACGTCTTTCATGGCTGCGCCAACCTTGGTTCCAGCGTGCAGGCTGATCTCGTGGGCTTTGGCAGTCAGCTCGGCCAGAGTCTCGCGAGGGTCCATGCCGCGATGTCCCGGCCGTCTTGCCGGCGGAGCTGGCGGGGCGGAGGCGGCAGAAGCCGCGTTCTCTCCTTCGGCAGCAGGATCCTGACTCTTCTCAACCATGGGCGAGAATGCTCCTCGTGTCGCGGAGTGACCGAGCTATGCAATTGATGACTGCCAGGAGTCGAGCTACCTTCGGCCCGGCGACCAACTCGTGGCGCTAAGTATCTAATTTTTCGATAGGTTACGCAAGGCGGAAGCGCGTTGCCGAGACTCGCGAACGCAATGCATGTCGGCGTGCAAGCTTGATTTATAGCCACATATCAAAGACATTTCAGCGACATTAAAGCGCCATGTTAACTGGAATTCGCGTTCTCGACCTGAGTCGAGTGCTGGCCGGACCGCTGTGCACGATGATGCTCGGCGACCTCGGCGCGGATGTTCTGAAAGTCGAACGCCCCGAAAACGGTGACGAGACCCGCGGGTGGGGCCCGCCTTTCGATGACAACCAGGTGAGCGCTTACTTTCTGAGCGTCAACCGGAACAAGCGCAGTGTCGCCGTCAATCTGGCAGATGCCGACGGGGCTCAGTTCGTTCGTGAACTCGCCGGATCGGCCGACATCGTGGTCGACAACTTCAGGCCGGGAGCTCTCGGCCGGCTCGGGCTGGACCCCGACTCGCTGATTCAGGAGCATCCGCACCTGATCTGGTGCACGATCACCGGATTCGGCGCCGACAGCGCGCGCGCGGGATACGATGTGGTTGTTCAGGCAGAGGCTGGGTGGATGGCGGTCACCGGAGAGCCGGATGGTGAGCCAATGAAGGCGGGGATAGCGCTGGCAGACGTGATAGCGGGAAAGGATGCGGCCATTTCCATACTCGCCGCGCTGGTCGCTCGTGGACGAACGAGCGTGGGGCGGCGAATAGTGATTTCGCTCGTCCACAGCTCGGTTGCCGCACTCGTCAACGTCGCGCAGAATGTGATGGTGACCGGTTCGGAGGCTCGCCGCTGGGGGAATGCCCATCCGAACCTCGTGCCTTACCAGCTGTTTGCGGCCGCCGACCGACCGATGATCATCGCCGTCGGAAGCGATTCGCAGTGGCAAGGTTGTGCGCGCGCCCTCGATCTGCCCGAGCTGGGCGAGGCGCCGCATCTTCGCACCAACGCCGGGCGGGTCGCACATCGCGCCGAGGTCGTGACGGCTTTGGGTGAGCGGCTTGTCATGCGGCCGGCCGCCGAGTGGCGCGAACGGCTCGAGAACGGAGGCGTGCCGAGCGGCTTGGTATGCTCGGTAAGCGAGGCGATCGGCGCGTTAGGTGGTGGATCGGCCAGTACCGGCATTCCGCCGTCGGTTCCCGGAACCGTGCGCCTGCCGCCGCCGGCTCTCGATGAGCACGGAGATGTCATCCGGCGGTTCGGATGGGCCGCGTTCGCGTGAGGCGTATGGGCGCGCAGCGCTGATGCGCTACATCGGCAACAAGACGCGGCTGTTGCCGTTCATCCGGTCTGCAATTCGTCGGCTCGGGATCGCGCCAGGCTCGGCGCACGACGCTTTTGCCGGCACCGCCTCTGTCGGTCGCGCTCTCAAGTCCGACGGATGGGCCGTGGCGTCGAGCGATCTGATGACGTACTCGTTCGTAATGCAGCACGCATATGTTGTGGCGCAGCACGCGCCATCGTTCGCTGCCTTACGAGGTGGCGACCCCGACATTCGCCGTGCCTTGCGATCGCCATCGCTGCGCGCGCGCGCCGCCTTGCGTGGAGACGGAGTGCTGTACGCGGTAGCCGAGTATCTGTCTCGATGGGTAGAACCGGAGCGCGGGTTCGTCAGTACTCACTTCGCGCCGGCCGGCGGGCGCATGTTCTTCACAGATGAGAACGCGGCCCGCATCGACGTCGTTCGGCGCCTCCTGCACGAATGGCGCGCGGCCGGGCTGATCGGTGACGATGCCAACGCTCTGCTCCTTGCTGCTCTGCTCGAGGGTGCCGATCGGGTAGCAAACACCGCCGGGGTATACACATCCTACATAAAGGAATGGCAGTCGAATGCCGTGAAGCCGTTGCAGCTGGCGCCGCAACCCCCGATAGCAGGGCGCTACGGGTCCACCGCCAACCAGCTCGACGCGGTGACGGCAGCGGCAGCGCTTGGCCCGGTGGACCTGCTCTACATCGATCCGCCTTACAATTCCCGCCAGTACTCGGGCTATTACCACGTGCCGGAGGTGATTGCCCGCGGCTGGTTCGAAAGCCCTCCGGTCCTTCACGGAAAGACGGGATTGCTGCGAGACGGCTCACAGCGGAGCGACTGGTGTTCGCCTCGCAAGGTCGGCAACGCGCTGCGCACGCTCCTCGAGACCAGCGGCGCCCGGCACGTGCTGGTGAGCTACAACTCCGAGGGTCTTCTCCCGGCCACTGCGCTCAGGAAAATACTCGCCGAGCACTCGATCGACGGCAATGTTCGCCTCTTTACCAAGGGCTACAAGCGATACAGAGCCGATTCCGATCGGGAAGGACGAAGATATAGCGGGGATAGGGTAGAGGAGAGGCTGTACTATGTGCGGAGATAGGCGAAATGAGAAGTGCGAGTTGCGAGAGGGGACGAGATACGAGAAACGAGATGCGAGATACGAGATACGAGATGCGAGTTGCGAGGGCGTCAGGGAGCTGCGTCGTTCGCATCTCGCATCTCGCATCTCGCAATTCTTGCCCCAAGGTTAGATCCCCCTCCGATCACTCCGAGATAGCAAAGGCGAGATGCGCCTTCCCTACGTCATTCCCGCTCCTCCACTACGCCACCCATCGTATATCCAAACTCGCGCTCCACGGGAGAATTCCTGCTGTCAGGAAACGAACCCCTCTCTCAGGAGCAAGATGATGAAGATTCTCCCAGGACGTCGAGCGATTCTCGCGCTCGGCATTTGTGGAGTCGCCGCATGTGATCCCGCCGCACCCGCGAGCCCCCCGGTAGCCAATCTGAAAAAGTCCGCTCCCTCCGATATCGCCCCGCCGCCTGGGCTGATCGAGCTCGCGTTCGGTGGTTCAGCGACCTCGATCTGGCCATATACCGGCACCAACTTTTCCGGTGTCGGGCAGGATCCGATCAATCTCGTCTTCACCGGCAATGCGGATCCGACTCAGATTCGCGCCGCACTCGCCGGCCTCGACGGAAACCGGACCGCGTACGGCTTTCCGGCTGCTTTTCCCTTCGATTGCACATGGAGCGATGCCATGGGTGCGGTGCAGACGTCCTACGGCTCGCCGGACGCATGGACGGGAAGCGCCGTGCAGCTGGAGTGCGGTGCGTACGGCCCACTTCGCTTTCACCTGCGACTCTTTCGGCATGGGAAAATCACTCTCGGCGCCGCGCACTTCGAACTGCTGATTCCCGGCACGGCTGATCATCAGGTGCTGAGTTGGGAGCTTGCCGAGAAGTTCCTGACGGTGGACTTTGTTCGGAGCGGCTTGCTCGGCGCCGCGCCCTCGCAGACGGGACCGATCAACGATGCGCCGTCGTTCCGCACGATTCCGGCCGTCATTTACAACGGCGTCCCGGTACCGCTGCGCGCGGCGATCGGGGGTCCGTTAGGCAACGTCACCAGTGCAGTAGGGATCGGCACCGACGGGAGCGCTACGGTCCTGGCGCTCGCCGGCGCCGTCGAGGTGACTGCCAGCAAGGATGTCGAAGAGTTGGTCATAACATACGGACAGATCGTTCCAAAGCCGTTCTGCGCATCGTCACCGACGAGTCTGATTCGCATTGACGGTCCCGTTACTCTGCGGCAGAGAGCACAGACTACGGC
>JBPCLX010000258.1:0-3264 GCA_051002815.1 Gemmatimonadaceae bacterium | reverse complement strand
TGCAAGGGATCTGGCTGGATGGAGATACTTGGCTCGGGAATGGTGCACCCGGCGGTACTCGAAGCGTCGGGAGTGGACAGCGAGCGCTACACAGGATGGGCATTCGGCATGGGTCCGGCACGAGTCGCCATGCTGCGGCATGGCATTCCCGACATCCGGCTGCTGTACGACTCCGACATCCGCTTCCTGGAGCAATTCGTTCGATGAACGCGTCGTATGCATGGCTTCGCGCCATGGTACCGACCAACCTGTCACCGCGGGCCCTCGCCGACCTGCTCACCTCGCGCACGGCAACGGTGGAAGGATTGCGGTCGCTGCGCGGCGATCTCGAGCCTATCGTGATCGCGCGGGTGGTCGAGTGCGCCCGGCACCCGGGATCCGATCACCTCTCAGTGACCAGAGTCGACGCCGGTGGTGAGATCGTCGACGTCGTGTGCGGCGCTCCCAACGTGCGCGCCGGCGCGATGTACCCATTCGCGCCGGTCGGCACGGTAATGCCTAACGGCCTGAAGATCGAAAAGCGAAAGATTCGTGGCGCCGTGTCCGAGGGAATGCTCTGTTCCGCACGCGAATTGGGACTCGGCGACGACCACGAAGGCATTCTCGAGCTCGAGCTGAATGTGCCCACCGGTACGCCGCTGCTTCAGGCGCTTCCCCTCGGCGACACGATCCTCGACGTGGACATCACGCCGAACCGCCCCGACCTGCTCTCCCATCTTGGACTGGCGAGGGAGATAGCGGCTGCCGAAGGCGCACCGGTCACCCTGCCGGTGTTCGCCGGCGATGACGCCGGGCCCGCGCCGCAGGTGACCAGGGCGCCACGCGAGGCGCACGCCGGCGGTGTGCGGGTCGTGCTCGAGGACTCGGAAGGCTGCCATCGATATACTGGCGTGGTCATTCGCGGTGTTACGATCGGGCCGAGCCCGGAGTGGATTGCCGACCGCATTCGCGCTGTCGGCGGCCGGCCTATCAACAACGTAGTCGATGCCACGAATTATCTGCTCCACGAGCTGGGCCAGCCGATGCACGCCTTCGATGCCGCCACGCTCGGTGGATCGGCGATCGTCATCCGTCGTGCCCGGGCGGGGGAACGCCTGACGACGCTTGACGGCGTTGCGCGCACGCTCGAGCCGTGGATGACCGTCATCGCCGACGGCGAGCGCGCCCAGGCATTGGCTGGGGTGATGGGTGGCATCGACACCGAGGTCACCGATGGTACGAAGGATATCTTCCTCGAGGTCGCACACTTCGATCCGGCGAGCACACGGCGCACGCGGCGCGAGCTTGGCCTCTCGACCGATGCCAGCTACCGGTTCGAGCGTGGAACCGATCCCGAGCTCCCACCACATGCGCTCGCTCGCGCGGTTTCGTTGATCCGCGCGGTCGCCGGAGGCCGCGTTGAGGGCAGTGCCGTCGATCTCCGTCCGGAGTCGCGCCAAACGCGGCGCATCGAGCTGCGCGCCGCCCGCGTCGCGCACCTGCTCGGCGACCCGGTGCCGCCTGACGAGATCCGCCGCCACCTCGAGTCGGTCGGATTCGCCATCGAGAGCCGTCGCGGAGACACCTTCATCGTAGCCGTCCCGACCTGGCGCGCTGATGTGGAGCGCGAGGTCGATCTCATAGAGGAAGTGGCGCGACTGCACGGCTACGATCGGTTTTCCGATGAACTGCGCCCGTATCGCCAGAGCACCGTGCCCACCCCCGATACCGAGCACGCCGCGCGGCGCGTTCGCGAAGCGCTTGTTGCCGAAGGGCTGTTCGAGACGCGCCCAATGCCCTTCGTTGCGGGCAGCGATGATACGCACGTGCGAGTGGCAAACCCGCTCGGGGAGAACGAGGCGCATTTGCGGACGTCGCTGCTGGAGACGCTGGCCCGCCGCACGGAATTCAACCTCGCTCTCATGCGCCGGAGCGTGCGGCTGTTCGAGATCGGGGCCACTTTCGCACGCGGCGCGGGATCGCTACCTAACGAGGAACTGCGGGCGGCCGCCGTGATCCTCGGTGACCGCAACCCGCCGCACTGGAAGGACGGACCGCCGCCGGTCGCCGACGAATGGGATGCGAAATGGCTCGCCGCCGTAATGGCGAGAGCGGTGTACCCGCGAAGCGAGATCGAACTGGAACCGGTAGCCGGGAGCTCCGGCAGCGGAGTGCTCTGGCGCGTGCTGGTCAGTGGAAAGGCGGTCGGGGAAGTGCGTCGGCTCGAGCTCGATGCACCTCCCTGGGCCGCGCCCGCGTACGGAGTCGAGGTAACGCTGGCGGCCGTCTCGGCAAGGCACGTTGCCCCTCCCGGACAGGGTGCAACCTACCGTGAGCAGCCGAGCACTCCACAGGCCGCGGGGGCTACTCTCGCCGTTCCCTATGTTCCATTGCCGTCCACGCCGGCAACCGGATTTGACATTGCGTTGCTCGTGCCCAACGATGTACCAGTCGCGCGAGTGGAGAGTTCGATTCGACGTGGAATCGGCTCCCTCCTTGAGCGGCTGTCACTGTTGAGCGAGTTTCGTGGAGGCAGCGTGCCGGCAGGGTATCGCAGCGTTGCCTGGAGTCTCACGCTACGGCATCCCGAGCGCACGCTCGAGAGCCGGGAAGTGTCCGGTCGTCGCGACAAGATGCTGCGGATGCTGGAGGGAGAGCTTGGAATCAAACCACGAACGTCCTGAAGAGAGCGCGCTGCTCGAGCTGGAAACTGTGCTGCGCGCCATTGGCGAGGAGATGGTCGCGCTACGGCGCCGTGCACAGGTTGCCGAGTCGAAGGTGCGCGAGCTGGAGCGCGGCGGGCAACTCCCTCTGGATTCGATGGCGAGCGCGCCGCCAGCCGACGCGCGTGTGAATGAACTCGAGACGGAGAACGGCCAACTGCGCGGACGGCTGGAATCCGCGCGCGACCGCGCTTCGGAGCTGGCCGACCGGCTACGCTTTCTTCGGCAGCAGTACACCGACCCACAGGGGGGAGGTGAGCGTGTCCCGTAAGAACAGCGTGAAGGTGACGATCGCCGGCGAAGAATACACGCTGCGCAGCGAGGCTCCGCCGGAGCACACACAAGCCGTTGCTGCGCATGTCGACGAGGTAATCCGCAGCGTCATGCAGGGCGGGTCGCTCATCGAGTCCCACCGGGCGGCGATCCTGGCGGCGATGCAGATCACGGATCAGCTCTTCCGCGAGCGGGCGTCACGTGAGGAGACCACCGAGCGCCTGACCAGCCTTGCTGCCGAAGTCCGGCGCTGGCTGCCGCCGGCACGGCGGCACACGGACGACCAGAC
>JBPCLX010000257.1:0-3850 GCA_051002815.1 Gemmatimonadaceae bacterium | reverse complement strand
GGACGCGGAGGTCTCGCGGAGGGCGCGGAGGAACAGGAAAATGGTGAAGAACGATCGCCTGCCAGTTATCGAGCAGCTCACCCTTTGGTGTCTAACCAACAGCTTTCTCAGTTAAATGCTTGCAGATTGAGCGTCACGCTAGCGTCACGCTAACAGTACTCGCTGTGATCAATTAGAAGATGTTGCCATGACGTATTCGGAGTACCTCCGCGCTCCTCCGCGGACCTCTGCGTCCTTCGAGGTAAAAAAAGGCCAGGACCACGTACCAAAGCGATGCTGACCCCACGCAATCGGGTTGAAAGTCCACTCGCTGGAAAGTTCTCGACACTTCGCGAACCACATATCAAGACGGGATCTGTAGAATGAAGCTCAGGAACTACGCACTCGGCGAATGGATTGAAGGGACCGGCAAGTCCGCAGATCTCGTTCACGCAGTGACCGGCGAAAAGATCGGTGAGGCGTCGAGCGGCGGTCTCGACTTCAGGGGGATGACCGATTACGCCCGAAGCGTGGGCGGGCCGTCAATGCGGGCGCTCACCTTTCATCAGCGCGCCGCGATGCTCAAGGCCATGGCCAGGCATCTCATGGAGCGAAAGGACGACTTTTACACCGTATCCGCCGCCACCGGAGCAACCAGGACCGATTCGTGGGTGGACATCGAGGGAGGGATCGGGACCTTCTTCGCCTATTCGAGCCGCGGGCGCCGCGAGTTTCCTAACGAGACGTTCCACGTGGAGGGGCCCACCGAGCCGCTGTCGAAGGGCGGCACCTTCATGGGGCGGCACATCTGCGTACCGCTCGAGGGTGTGGCGATCCACATCAACGCCTTCAACTTTCCCTGCTGGGGGATGCTCGAGAAGATGGCGCCGGCGCTGCTCGCCGGTGTGCCGTGCATCGTCAAGCCGGCAACGGTTACGAGCTATCTAACCGAGGCGATGTTCCGGTCGATGGTCGAGGCAGGGATCTTCCCGGAAGGAGCCATCCAGCTCATTTGCGGGAGCGCCGGCGACCTGCTCGATCATGTGTCCGAGCAGGACGTTGTCGCCTTCACCGGTTCGGCGGCAACCGGGCAGATGCTGAAGGAAGGGGACGCCGTCATGCAGCACTCGGTGCGCTTCAACATGGAGGCCGATTCGCTCAACTGCTCGATCCTCGGGCCTGACGCGGCGCCCGGCACCGAGGAATTCGACCTCTTCATCAAGGAAGTGACGCGTGAGATGACCACCAAGGCCGGCCAGAAGTGCACTGCGATTCGGCGCACCATCGTGCCAGACGGGATGGAAGAGGATGTGATCAAGGCGCTCAGTGCGCGTCTGGGGAAGACGGTGATCGGGGATCCGAGTGTGGAGGGCGTGCGAATGGGCCCGCTCGCCAGCAAGGGCCAGGTACGCGACGTCGGTGCCAACGCCGAGAAGATCCGGAAGAGTTCCGAGCTGGTGTTCGGCGGCGACGGTTTCGAGACGGTCGGCGCCGATCGTGACAAGGGGGCGTTCTTCGGCCCGATGCTCATGGCTTGTGCGGAGCCGTTCAAGCGCAGCGAGCCCCACGACATCGAGGCGTTCGGTCCGGTGAATACCGTGATGCCTTACAAGACCCTGGATGAAGCGATCGAGCTGGCGAAGCTCGGCCGCGGATCTCTCTGCGGATCGCTCGTCACCGCCGACCCGAACGTGGCGCGCAGGGTCGTGCTAGGCGTTGCCCCCTTCCACGGACGGCTGTTGGTCCTCGATCGGACCAGTGCAAAAGAAAGCACCGGCCACGGCTCGCCGCTCCCGAACCTCGTGCACGGCGGACCGGGACGGGCCGGTGGCGGTGAGGAGCTGGGCGGTGCCCGTGGCGTGCTGCACTACATGCAGCGCACGGCGGTGCAGGGGAGCCCGAGCATGCTCACCGCCATAACGCGCGAATGGTCCCGCGGCGCCGGGCAGAAGCGCGATGGCGTGCACCCGTTCCGCAAGCATTTCGAGGAGCTCGAGATAGGCGAGACGCTGATCACCGAGCAGCGGACGATCACCCTGGACGACATCGAGCGGTTCGCCGAGTTGAGCGGCGACAAGTTCTACGCCCACATGGATGAGGATGCGGCGAGGGCCAACGGCATCTTCGAGGGACGTGTGGCGCACGGCTACTTCATCGTCTCCGCCGCCGCCGGGCTGTTCGTCGAGCCGGCGTTAGGTCCGGTGCTCGCCAACTACGGGTTGGAGAACCTGCGCTTCACGAAGCCCGTCTACCCCGGTGATACGATCCATGTACGGCTCACAGTCAAGCAGAAGACGAGGAAGGACACGCCGCCTGATGGGGGCATTCCCCAAGGGGTAGTCGAGTGGGATGTGGAGGTGATCAATCAGGAAGACGAGCCGGTCGCGCTCTATTCGATCCTGACCCTGGTGAAGCGCCGCGACGGCGATTGAAGCCGCGAGCTTGCATCAAGGTCAAAGGGTTCCTGAGATTGAGGCTGACCGGGCGGATGAGGCGGATTGTCTGGACCGGTTTCAAAGTTGGTGGCCGCTAGCCGCCCGATCCGCCGCATCTGAACGCGAACTTTCCCGGATTTGCCCCTTCACTTCAGCGGCACCCGTTCATTAATTTGGTACCCAGTTCGTAGAGATTCGCCCTTAACGTCCACCCTGTACTCGAGGAGGTGATCCATTGTCTACTGAACCTAGTGCGGCGCGGATCGCCGGGAGCCGGTAAGGCTTCTACGCAGCTGACCGGCGCACCGCGCCGCTCGGTCTCAGTTCAGCGGGGTTCATCATGCGTCCAGGGGCGCGCGATGGACCCCGCGTTCTTTTCCTCTCTCCCGGGTCCGATCCGCGCGGAATCACAGGCCCATCTCGCGAACCAGCGCGTCGAATCGCCGATGTCCGCGCAGAGGGTCCAGCAGCGGGTTGACGTTGAGATAGGCGAGCCATCCGCGGCGGTCGGCGCGCGCACGTTCGGCCCAGTCGAGCGCGCCGTCGATTTCGCCGAGCCCGATCAAAATGGTCGCGAATGCGACGGGCGACACGTACTCGCGCTTGGCCTGCGCCTCGAGCCTGGCGAGGATGTCTCGCGACTCCGCCTCCCGTCCCATGCGCGCCAGTACGTAGCCGAGCGTGGCTTGGGTGTAGGTGCCTGATTCCGGGAGCAGCAGCGCTTCCTCGAGTACGTGCACCGCTTCGTCGTACGCCCCCTCGAGGCCAAGCGTGAGCCCGAGCACGCGGTACGTCTCCTCCGCGTTAGGATTCATCGTGATCGCCCGGTCCAGATGGTACCGCGCCTGCTCGTAGCGCCGCGCATAGAAGTAGGCCCAGGCGAGCGACCGGCGTGCCGAGACCGATCCGGGGTCGAGCTCGACGGCCGTGTGGCCCTCGACCAACGCCTCCTCGAGTGATCCGCGGGAGACGAGAAGGAAGGCAAACCACTGATGGGCGGTTGCATAACGTGAATCGAGCGAGATCGACCGGCGGAACTCGCGCTCCGACGCCGCCCAGTCCCAATCGTAGATGAACAGGCTCCACGCCAACGAGGCGTGCGCTTCGGCAAGTGAATCATCCAGCTCGATCGCCCGGCACGCGTACGTCTTGGCTGCTTCGAACCCCTCGGCGACCGGTACGCTGCGGTAGTCCACGCCCAGCGCATGACTGTCCGCCAGCCCGGTGTAGGCCAGGGCGTAGCCGGGATCCTCGGCGATCGCCTGTTCGAAATACCCTATCGCGGCTGCGATCCCATCCTGGGTGCGGCGGTTCCATTCATAACGACCCTTGAGGTACAGGCGGTACGCCAGCGCGTTCGTCGTGTGCCGCTTGGCCGGTTGAGCCGCCAGGTCGGCGAACGACGTGGCCCGAAGCGTGCCGACGATGGTGCGCGC
>JBPCLX010000256.1:0-4887 GCA_051002815.1 Gemmatimonadaceae bacterium | reverse complement strand
TGCTCGGCATTGCCGTGGGCTTTGGCGGCGCTGCGCTGCTCGCACACCTCACGGGTTGGAGCACGGTCGTCGCTCCCGAAGCGGTGTTGGTTGCAGTGGGCTTCTCAGCCGCCGTCGGCGTTTTCTTCGGATTCTATCCCGCCCGCAAGGCATCCTCGCTGAACCCGATCGATGCGCTCCGGTACGAGTAGTGGAGGGGCGGTTGGGGTCCGCCCCTCGACCGTAGCAATCGCCCAGTGGCTCGCACGCCTGGGCGATTCTTGCGAGTGCCATTAACGGCTGGCTCACTTCAGCGTCTCACCTGTTGGAACGAACGAACACCTGGAACGGAAGCGATCCGGTGTTGACTGGATTCCGGCTTTCGCTGGAATGACGGCGTAAATGGTTCCATCGCCGGCGCCTGGCACCACTGGAGCACACCTGACGGACGGCGCCACCGGCGCCTATCAAGGAGAAGAAGCATGATGCGGAAGACGATGATTTCATTGGTGCTTGCTCTTGCGCTGCCCCTCGTTGCAGAGGCACAGCGACCGGGAGCGCGGGAGAACGAAGACCGGGGACAGGCCTCCGAGCGCGAGATGCAGAGACGTATGCCGGGGGGTGGGGGTGCCCGCATACTCGAGCAGGCAGCTGCGCTCGGACCGACGGAAGACCAGGCCACGAGATTGCGCGCGATACAAGTAGCACACGACGAGAAGACGGCACCACTTCGGGCGCGCATGCAGGCGCAGCGGTCGGCGAACGCTGACAGCACGCGGCGCGACCTGAGCCGCGAGGAGTTGGGCCAGCGCCGCGCTGAAATGCGCGAGGTGATGGCTGTGGCGCGAGAGCAGGGGCAGGCGGCACGCACTGAAGCAATGGCGCTCCTCTCCGGCGATCAACGCGAGAAGGTGGAGAAGCTCGAGGCCGAGCGTCGCAAGGAAATGGACGGGCGCAGGAAGCGGGGTGGCCGCCGCGGCGGACCACCGGCAGGCGCATAACGATCGCGGAGCTTTCTGACCAACCCCGCGCCATTACCGTCGCTGGGCACGGGAACAAGAATGGCCACGGCAATGCCGTGGCCATTCCTTAGTTCAGTTCTGCGCGGGCGGCAGGAGTGACGAGCGCTTCAGGCCTCCGCGCACTCCCCGGCCTCGGAAATCATCTGCATTTCGGAACCGCGGCGGCAGGGCATGCTGAAGGCGAATACCGACCCGACCTCGGGAAACTCCGCCCAAGCGCGGCCGTTGATGCTGCGTAGCACATCGCGCACGATATTGAGTCCGAGGCCGGTTCCCTCGATGGAGGGCGACTCGATCTCGTGCGCCCGAAAGAACCGCTCGAAAAGCCGTGGCCGCGAATCAATGGGCACTCCCAGCCCGTTATCCACTACTTCGACTACGACCTCGACCGGCGCGCCGTTCTCATCATTGCGCACATGGGACCGAACCTCTACCCAGCGGTCGCTGCGCTTCTGGTCAGCATACTTGATCCCGTTGGATATGAGGTTCGTCAGGCACAGCTCCACCGCGGCGGCGTTCACTTCGACGTCGGGCAGATCGTTAGCGATCCGGACTGTGACGCGCTGCCGGGCCGCCGCCTCACGCAGCTGGCGGACCGCCTCGGCGGCAGCGTAAGCGAGGCGCACGTTTCGTTGCCTTCGTGAGGCGACGCGGACTCTCGAAAGTTCCAGCAGGTTGTCGAGCACGACGCGCATGCCATGCGCGTTGCGGACTACGATCTCGGCGAGCTGCGCCCGCTTACTGGCCGCAAGCTCCTCGTACTCCAGAAGCTGCCCCGCTCCAAGCGTTGCTCCCACCATGTTCCTGATTTCGTGCGTCAGGGCGCGGTGGAACGCCTGGAGGCGTTCCTCGCGCTCGGACAGCTCCAGCGTCGCGTGTTCGAGATAGCGGCTCGTCGTCGCCTGCTGGATGATCGCAATGGCCTGAAACAGCCGGTGCGCGCATTCCAGCGCATCCTCAGCCGAAACGTCACTTCCGTCCTCCCCGAGCACGTTCAAAAGAAATGAGTGCAGCACGCCGCCCAGCAGCTCGTACTCCTTATGCAGCTGATGTTCCGAAAAACCCTGCGTGTATCGCAGCGCGCCCAGTTCCCTGGCGCGATCCACGACGCCTCCATGACCCGAGACGGGAGTCGAGGGGTCTCCCAAATGCCTCGCAATCCCCTCGATGAGCAGCGGCATGTGATCGAGCAGATCATCAGTGGGAAACACGCGCTCGGGCGGCACGGTGACGCGCGCCACGATTCGCTCGAGCCACCTGGCGGTGAGCTCCATGCGCGATTCGCATACCCGTTTTGCGGCGAGCTCGGAGAGACTGGTGATCGGCGCGGCGTCCACTGGAGGTAACGAGTGTGGGCGGCAATCCTCGCCGGAGAGGGGCGGGGTTAGCCAACCCTCCAAACATACGTCTGGAGAAGCGTTCAGAACAGTGAGCCGAACCACGGTATGGCGCCGGTTCCGCGCGTCCCACTCGTGCCAGGCTGCTGTCTCAATCGCCGCGCCCTACCCACGCAGGATCGTGCGCGGCGCGCTAGTCGGCGATTCCTGCTGGGCGGTGCTCCAGGTTCTGGAGCCGTCCGGTCGCTCGGCTGGAGCCAACTGCATCCATTCGAGCGCGCAACGCCTGAAAAAGCTGCTTGGCCACCGGTCCGGGGGCGCCAGTTCCGATCACACGGTCATCGACTTTGATGATCGGCAAGACGTCGTTCGTCGTGCCGGCAAGGAACAGTTCGCTGGCTGCGAAAAGCTCGCGCAGCGACATTGGCGTTTCGTCGCCGGGTATCCCCAGCTCGGAGGCGATCTGCAGAAGGACGGCGCGGGTCACTCCAGGCAGCACGTGATGGTCGGCCGGATGTGTGCGCAGCACGCCATCGACCACGCCGAATACCGAAGTGTGAGTGCCTTCGGTCACTGTTCCGTCGCGCACGAAGATGGCATCGATGGCCCCGGATGCCACGGCGCGCTGTTTACCCATGACGTTAGGCAGCAGCTGAATCGTCTTCAGGTCACAGCGCAGCCACCGGATGTCCGGCTGCGTGATGGCCGTGGCGCCGGAGCGACGAAGTGACTCGGGGGGATTGAAGCGAGCGGCAGCCATGTATACTGTCGCCGGCGTGCCGGCCGGCGGATAGTAATGCGTCCGTGGTGCCGCACCGCGCGTGACCTCCACGTACAGCGTCGCCTCGCCACTCGCAAGGTCGTTGTCGGCGAGCAGGCGCTGCGCAATGCTCCAGAGTCGGGGTGCCCGAATGTCGTCGGGTAGCGCGATCTCGATTTCGCGAAGGCCTCGCTCGAGTCGGGCCAGATGCCGCTCCGGCTCGAACGCGCTGCCCTCGATCAGCCGCCACACCTCGTATACGCCATCGCCGAAGATGAATCCGCGATCCTCGATCGGAATGAAGGCTTCGGACCGTGGAAGGAAGGAGCCATTGAGATAGATGAGCATGAAACTCAGGAACCAGGAATTAGGAATTGGGAGGGAGTCTGTGGATTTCGAGCAGGCTATCGGATGACGGTCGCGTGGCGAGGCAACTCAGTCGGCAATTTCCATCTGGGGATTCCACGCAACTTCCCAGAGGTGGCCGTCCGGATCCTGGAAGTACCCGGCGTAGCCTCCCCAGAACGTATCGATGGCTGGCTTGACGATCGTCGCGCCAGCGTGCCTGGCCTGATTCATAACCGCGTCGACGGCTTTCCTGCTGCCCACGTTATGCGCGAGCACAAACTCGGTAGGGCTGCGAGGTGTAGCGGGAATTCCCGCATCGTGTGCGAGATTCTCGCGTGCCCAAAGAGCCAGTTTGAGCCCTGATTCCAATTCGAAAAAGACAACCGCACCGTGCTCGAACTCGCTGCCGACGATCCCCGCTGTCGACAAGCCCAAGCCATCGCGATAAAACGCCAGCGACGTTTCCAGATCGTCGACGCCGAGGGTAACCAGCGTTATCCGAGACTTCACGACCTCATTCCCCGTAGGGGATCCAGATGTTCTTCACCTGCGTGGCCCGACGCAGAAATTCGCGCCCTTCGCCGTCCTCGCGGCTCTGCCAGTCACGAGTGGTGTGCTCGGCCCAGGTCTGCTTCATGTTGCCCGCCGAATCGTGCTCGACGTCGCGGGCCCCCTCCGGCGAGCCGAAATACCAGATCGCGTCTACATCGTCGTGCTCGGCGAGGACCTTCGCCAGCTCATCCTTCTTTCCGGTGAGGATGTTCACCACTCCCGACGGGAGGTCGGACGTCTCGAGCAACGAGTACAGGTCTACTGCAGCAAGCGGATGCGTTTCGTCAGGCAGCGCTACCACGGTGTTGCCGGTCGCTATCGCCGGCGCGACGAGAGAAATGAAGCCGAGCAGCGGAAATGTGTCAGGCGCGGCAATGCCGATGACGCCAACCGGCTCGTTCATCGCCAGGGTGACGCCGCGAATCGGCGTATGGTGGACGGCACCATCGTGCTTGTCGGCCCATGCGGCATACGTGAACAAGCGCGAGATCGCCCCCTCGACCTCGTCCATGCCTGGCGAGCCGGTCATCGCCTCGACCCTGGATGCGAGCTCCACGGCACGCGCCGAGAGGTTTTCCGCGATGTAATAGAGGATCTGCGCGCGTGCATGGCCGGAGGTACGAGCCCAATCGCCTTGCGCGGCGCGTGCCGCCTCGACGGCATTGCGCACATCCTTCCGGTTGCCGTGCCCGACCTCGCCGAGCAGCGTGTCGTCAGGCGCGGTGATGCGGAGGCTGTACCCGGAATCGGGGCGCGCCTGCTTGCCTCCGATGAAAAGTTTGGGGGTGCGGTCGATTCGAGGGTCGAGGGTTGAGGGTCGAGGGGCGGAAGTCATCTGGCTCGCGGATCGCTGGCCGGCTGGCACTGCAGGCCGTTTTGCAGCCAGGCT
>JBPCLX010000255.1:0-3583 GCA_051002815.1 Gemmatimonadaceae bacterium | reverse complement strand
CTGAGCGAGATTCGCCCATATGCGATCGACATAGGGAACGACGGCCGGTTGTCGGATACCGGCGACTACTGGACGACCGAGGAGGACCTCGAGACTCTAGTCACGCAGACGGTACCTAACGCCATGCTTCCCTGGGCGAAGCGGCGACTGGTGCTGTACATGCACTCGGGGTTGAACGATGAGCGCGCGGTCGCGCGCCGAATCGTAGCTTTCAGAGACGTATTCCTGGAGAATGAGATCTACCCGCTGCACGTAATGTGGGAAACGGGCGCCATGCAGACGCTACAGCACATGCTGACGGATCTGATCCGCACCGAAGATGCGATGCACGGGCCGGCGGGGGCAGTTGGCGACTGGCTGCAGCGCTTCCGCGGCCAACTGATGGAAGCGAAGGACCGGAGCCTCGAGCTGACCCTATCCAGGCCGGGAACGGCGATGTGGGAGCAGATGAAGGAGAACGCACGAAGCGCCTCGCAGCACCCCAGCGGAAAAGGTGGAATGCAACTACTCGCAAGCTGCCTCGAAGAAGCGACCGGGGGCGGCCCGACCGACATCGAAATGCATGTCGTCTGTCACAGTGCCGGAAGCATCTTTGCCGCGAACGCCATGGACCTGCTAACGACCGGCGTACTGCGCTTCCGGTCGATCCAGATGATGGCGCCCGCCATTAGTGTCGACTCCTTTCGCAAGCTGGTGCTGCCGAGAATCAAGGCCGGAAAGTGTCCCACGCCGACTCTCTACGTCCTGAGCGACACCGGCGAGCGTGACGACGACGTCGGGCCTTACGGCAAGTCCCTCCTGTATCTGGTGAGCAACGCATTCGAGGGCGCCCGCGAAACCCCGCTGCTTGGCATGGAGAAATTCGTGTCGTCATCGTCGACGACTACCGATGCGGCGGCAGATCCCGATATCGAGAAACTCTTCAGCGGGAACGTCGATGGCCGAGCGGCGCTGGTGGTTGCAGGCAGGGGAAACAAACGCGGCAGTCTCAGCCGGGCCAATTCGCACGGAGGCTTCGACAACGATCCCGATACCCTCAACTCCGTGCTCTGGCGAATACTCGGCGAGAAGCCCCGGCGCGAGTTCACCGTGCGCGATCTGCAGTACTGAATGCCTGTCTGTCGCAGTTCGCTAGACTCGCTCCGTAACCCTGCATCTTGACCTTTCTACTAGCGGCGCTATCGTAGGCCCGCTAGTCCCTCTCGGAGAGAGGTCCAACGTGTTTGGATCGGAGATGCTCGAAGTTCTCGTCGGCATCATCTTCTTTTTTCTGCTGGTCAGCATCATCTGCGCCGCGATTCGCGAAGGAATCGAGGCGTGGCGAAAGACACGCGCTGCCTATCTGGAGCGGGGCATTCGCGAGCTGCTCCACGATCCCGAAGGGGACGGGCTGGCGAAGAGCGTGTACGAGCATCCGCTCATCTACAGCCTCTACTTCGCGTCGTACAAGCCCGGACGACGTCGCGGACGTCCCGGGATCCTGGAAGCTGGCGGCGCACTGCCCTCGTACATCCCAGCCGGCAACTTCGCGAGCGCGCTGATGGACATCGCCGCTCGCGGTCCGGACCCGCTGGTGGCAAGCGATCCGAGTGCGCCCGTTCTGTCGCTGAGCAGCATCCGCGAAAACATTCTTAACCTCGAGAACGAGCCGGTGCAGCGCGTGCTGCTGACGGCGGTCGACTCGGCGCAAGGCAACTTCGACCGCGCCCGACGCGAGATCGAGGCGTGGTACGACAGCTCCATGGATCGCGTCGCTGGATGGTACAAGCGATCCACGCAGTGGCTGATCTTCGCGATAGGCCTGGTCGTCGCCATAGGCCTGAACATCAACACACTGGCGATCGCCGAATATCTCTATCGCAACGATGCCGCTCGCGCGGCGATCGTCTCCCGGGCGGAAGCGGCCGCGGCGGACACGGCGTTTCTCTCCCGGGGATTCGCCGAAGCCAGGCAGGAGCTCGATGCGCTGGGACTGCCGATTGGATGGGGCGCGGCGCGAGTCGCCGATGATTCGCGACCCGCCGGGCTCTGGAACTCAGTGTTCAATCCCATTCTCGGATGGCTGATCACGGCGCTGGCCGCGACGATGGGTGCGCCGGTCTGGTTCGATCTGCTGAACAAGGTGATGGTCATTCGCTCCACGGTGAAGCCTCGCGAGAAGAGTCCTGAGGAGGGTTCGGAGGATCGCCAACGAAAGGTGCCTGACGCGCCCGAGAGAACGCAGCCAGCACACGATCATCGTCCCCCGGAGCGAGCGACCACTCCACGACTCGTGGCGGTGAACGAAGTCGAGCCGCCCGAACCGGCCGCAGTCGAGGATGGGTGCGACGTGCCCATAACGAAGGTGACGAGGGACGAGGATCTGCCGCCGGCGGAAGGAGGCGTAGCCTGACATGGCCTATTCCCTGACGTGGCTCCCGGACGTTCTGAAGAACGCGGGATTGAAGGTCGCCCTCGTCGAAGGCTGGGAGACGCGCGGGCGCGGCGACATGCTTGCGGTGCGCGGCGTAATCTGTCACCACACGGCCGGACCACGCGTCGGCAACATGCCCAGTCTCGCAATCATCCGGGACGGCCGGCCGGACCTTCCGGGGCCGCTTTCCCAGCTCGGCCTCGGGCGAGACGGCACCTACTACATCGTGGCTGCGGGGAGGTCGAATCACGCCGGTCCGGGAAAGTGGCTCGAGTTCACCTCGGGCAACTCAGATTTCATCGGCATCGAAGCCGAGAACACGGGGCGCACAAACGATTTTCCGTGGCCTGCGGTGCAGGTTGATGCCTATCACCGTGGCGTGGCCGCGATTCTGAAACACCTTGGCCGCGGCGTCGAGTGTTGCGCCGGCCATCGCGAGTGGGCGCTCCCGCAGGGACGAAAGCCAGACCCCACGCTGGACATGGACGGATTCCGCTCATCGGTGTCTTCGATCATGGACGGGACGGCCGCTCCGCCAATGCTGATCCCGGCCATCGAGACCGTACCGCGGGCGAACAATCCGCCGCGGGCGACGCTTCGTCGAGGATCGTCAGGCGCTCTCGTGCGCGAGGTTCAGAAGAAGCTGGAGCTGAAACAGGATGGCGACTTCGGCGCGATCACCGAGGCCGCGGTAAGGCGGTTTCAACGAAGGAAGGGGTTGGTGGCGGACGGCATAGTCGGACCCAAGGCGTGGAAGGCGCTCGACGACCTGCATCGGCGGTAGGTCGTGGGATAATGCGTCGGGGGACCGTGAACGCTTCGAGCGTACGAGATCCGTTGATTACACGCAGCTAATTGCTCAATCGAGGAGGTCCGCAATGTCCGACATCGCCAAAGTGTGCATCGACCGTATTCTGCCTCGCGACCTGATGCGCCTGCAACCGACCACACGAGGCACTGGCCAAAGTCGCGGCAGGTCGCGTGCGATTGCGCCGATCGGAAAGACATGGCCTAACGGATCCAGGCTCAAGGTGCGCTTCATCGGAGGAACGGAAGCGCAGCGGCAGACGGCCCGTTCGCAGGCAGCCTGGTGGAGCGACGTCGCCAACATCGGGTTCGATTTCGGAACGGCGTCGAACGCCGAGCTCCGCATCGCGTTCGATTCCAACG
>JBPCLX010000254.1:0-6609 GCA_051002815.1 Gemmatimonadaceae bacterium | reverse complement strand
TCGCCCCGGGCAGCACGCGCGCCCGGTGAATCTGTCCGTTCTTCACGAAAAGCACCCATCGCCCGTCGGGCGAAAGCTCCGGCGATCCCCCTTCCGCCACGCGCCAGGCATCGCCGCCGCCGCTGGTCCGGACCGCCCAGATGGCACGTTCGGAGCCCGCCGGGTCGTGCATCGGATTTGCAACCCAGCCGCTGCGGTTAGGCGCGTGACCTCGCACGAATACGGCGATCGATCCGTCATCGGACAGCGAGACGTCCCCGACGTCGATGCCATTGTCCTTCAGGAATTTGGTCAGGCGCACGGGCGTGAAGTTCGGCGCGGCTGCCGTGTAGACGTTGCGCATGCCGCGATCGTACGTCGACCAGGCCACTCTGTCGGCCTTGCGTGCCGCGGTGAGTTCCAGCGGCGAGGAGGGTGACATGAACTGCGCGATCGTCGGCTTTTCCTGAGCGTGGAGCTGAGCAGCCAGAGTCAGGGCAAGGGCCGCCACGACGACTCGGCTTGCGCGCGGGGAAAGGACCATTCGGAACCTCGGGGTGGTGAAGCGGGGACGCTGGATGGAGCTGCATTGGACGACGTATCTAGTACGCGCCCGGAGGGGGAAACGTGGTGATCTCAGCAGCCGAGGCGGCGCCAGCCGTCGATCTCAGCCTCGGCTTCGCTCCAGGAGCAGCATCATGAGGATGCACAATACCGCCAGCCGCTCGTCTTCCGGGTTGCCGCTTCCCGCACGTTCGATTGTGTACTTCCCCTCCCACATCGCCGGCTGCTTCACGACTCGCAACAGCGGCGCGCCGCTCTGGACATGGCTCACTCTGTAGGCCGGGTGAAAGAAGTAGCCGCTCAGAATGCCGATCAGCGGCAGGTTTCCAAAGACGCTATCCGCGACCTTGGACCACGGATTTTCTTCCCTGATCTCCAGCAACAGCTGCTCGGAACGGTACACTTCGTAGTGAGCGCTCCAGATCGAGCGCAATCCGCGTCGCCGAAGCACTCCGACCGGCGAGCCTGACGCGTCCTCGATTCGGTACTGCGCCGAAATGTCGAGCACACGATCGGCCGCGATTCGATACACCGGGTTCTTTTGCTCGACGTCCGAGTAGATCGTGACGGCTTCCTTGAGCTTGAACAACTTCTGCCGTACGTACCCGATCAGGTGGCCTCGAGCATCGGTGAGCGCTATTTGCGGCGCCAGCGCAATGATCTTGAAGCTCACGGCGAGGGGGAAGTCGAGCGAGGCGGGCTCGCGGGCCATGGGCGCTCCGGGGCGGAATGTGGGATCTAAAGGGGCAGCTACGGCGCAGGAAGGTGAGCAAACAAGAGGCGCGTAGCAAGGTGCGGAGCGCAAGGTCTGGCCGGCCTGTGATGCCGATCACAGGCAGGTTGCCGTACACCGGCAGTCGTAATGATCTTTTCATGCGATTGTAACGCCCGTGACAGACGCGGAAGCGCCATTGTGGCGTAGTAATGGGGAGACGATGCCAAGGGCATCGGCGTCCGCCTTCTGAAAACGGAGATTTGAAATGCCTGGCAAGGCGCCGTACCAGTGGGTCGGGTGGTGCGGCGCCGCGTTTGCGATCGCGCTCCTCGGTTGCGCGGGTGCGCCGGTGTCGAATGCACTGCGCCCGGTTCCCGACACCTGTGTGATCGCACACGCCACCGGCGAGCCGGTCGAGTCGCTCACAATCGCGCTGCCGGCGAACTCGGTAACCGGATGGAGCGAGGATCCGATTACACGGCTCATCGACGGGCTCCGCTACGAGCCATTCGTCCGTGTCGATTGCAACGGCGCGATGATCCCGGCGCTGGCCGAAGCGTGGCACGCCGGCCCGAACCGGACGTGGACATTCACCATTCGCGATGGTGCGCAACTATCTGACGGAACACCGGTCACCGTTCGGGACATCGTGGCATCCTGGCGCATCGGCGCGCAGACATCTCACGGTGAATTCGTCCGGTTCGTGGCCGATTCCGCACGAATACTCGATGCGCGTACGATTGTCGTCGCCCTGCCCGATACGTCCGTTCGGCTGCTGAGCGATCCGGCATTCTCCCTTCGGGTGCGTGTCGGCGATGGCGGGGAGCTCGTGGGCACTGGCGCGTACCGGCTCGTCGCAGACAGCGGCGGTTTGCAACTGCATCCCGGTGCGCGGTTCCCGAACGCACCGCGTATCCGTCTGGCTCGCTCCACCCCCGGCAATGCCCGCGACATGCTGGATGACGGAGCGGACCTGCTAGTTACCGAAGACCCCTCGGTGGTGCGGTACGCTACCGCGCATCCCGAGCTGGACGTTGTGCGGCTGCCGCTCCAAAGAGTATACGTGCTTGTGGCGGCCACCGATTCGTCAGGCATCGGTGAGGGATCTCCCGCGGCTGCGTTGCGAGCGGAGCTTGCGCGCGATGTTGTTCCGGCGCGGGCGCGTGCGGCGGAGGATCCATACTGGTGGAACGAATTGCCGGTCTGCGCGCTATCGGCGCCGCGCGACTCCGAGCCAGCTCGCGACGCATCCCGAATCGTCCACGACATTCGTGATCCTGTTGCTCGGGCGATCGCCCAGCGGCTCGTCGCGTTGGCATCCGGTGCATCGACGGATGGTGCTGCGGCACTGGAGGCGCTGGCCCCGGCGCTCCGGTCGGCCCCCACAGCTCCCGTTGCCCTGGGCCTCCCTCCTGAGCAGTTCCTCGAATCGCTGCGAGCGGCCAACGAAGTTGCGTACATCGTACCGCTTCCCGTCAGGCCATTCGATCGCTGCGCGGCAATGCGCGTTCTGGGCGATGCGGTGTCGGGCGGCACCGTCCCGATCCGACTGACTCCCCTGGTCGAAGCAGGAGGCTGGGTAATCGTTAGGCGCGGGCGCGTCACCCTGGAGCTCGACTTGGATGGCTCTATCCATTTACCGCGCGGCCGAGCGAACACACTACCGCGCGGCGGAGCGAGCACACCGGGAGGCCCGCGATGACCTTTCGTGCCCGGCTACTGATCGCCTTTGCGGTCACCGCGCTGCTGCCGCTGGGGTTGTTCGCCGCTGGTGTCCGACGCGAGCTCGGAGAGCAGGTAGCCAGGCAGCACGCCCGCCGCGTGGCAGCACTTGCGCGCGTCATAGAGCGGGACCTGAGGCGCGAGGAGGCTGGTATCGCGGCCAAGCTGAAAGGACTCACCGCGAGCATGGCCGACGACGACCGGCTGCGCCTTGCGCTCGTACATGGCTCCGCGGCTGAACGGCGCTATCTGCTCGACTATGCCTCTCGGGCGATGCACCTGACGGGACTGGATGCGCTGCAGCTCCACGATGAGCGCGGCCGCATCGTGAGCTCGGGTCACTTTCGGAACGATTTCGACCGTCTGGCGCCGCACCTCCCCCATGCACTGGCGCGGGTTCCCGGACGGGTGGCCCTCGCTACGCTTCGCGCGCCCGACGGTCCGTTCCTCGCCATGCTTCGTGTCGATACACTACTTCTAGGGCAGCGCCAGTTTCAGATCGTCGGCGGCGCAAAGGTCGACAGTGCCCTGCTTGCACGGTTCGCGTCAGATGCGAGCCTGCGGGTCATGCTGGTAACGCCTGACGATTCCGCGCTGGCGGTGAGCACGGGCGACACCGTGGCCGCGGAGCTTACCGTACCGTTCGTAATGCCCGGTGACGCGTCGCCCGAAGACCCGGCACAGGCGCATATCCGTATCTTCCAGACCGGTGACGAGCTGGCCGCGATCAGGCGAAGCGTCGACCGCTGGTTCGCCTTCGCCATTGCGCTCATGGCGATGACGGCGCTCGCAATCGGTGTGTGGCTCTCCGCCCGGCTCAGCCGGCCGCTCGCCGATCTGGCCGATGCCACCAGCCGCATTGCGCTCGAAGGGCCGGAGGTCGAGATGGCGACTGGTCGCGACGATGAGATCGGAATAGTCGCCCGGCGCCTTACGACAATGGACCGCCGCCTGCGCGCTGGCGCCGCCAGGCTCCGCGATGCCGAGCGGCGTGCTACCGTCGGCGACATGGCTCGTCAGGTGAACCACGACATCAAGAACGGGTTGGTACCCATTCGAAACGTGTTGCGCCACCTGACTCAGGTGCAGGAGCACTCGCCCGAGCTGTTGGCAGGGATCTTCGCCGAGCGGCGCCAGACGCTCGACTCGAGCGTCGGCTACCTCGATACGCTTGCACGCCGGTATGCGATGCTCACACCGCGCGTGGAGCAACGTCCATTCGATGTGGAACCGGTCATCGCCGATGTGGCGCGGTCCGCCAGCGTTGGCGGAGCTCCGGTGGACCTTCAGCTGACAACGCGGCTGCCAAGGGTGAACGGAGATCCGATCGTCTTGCGCCGCATCCTGGAGAATCTCTGCCGAAACGCGCTGGAGAGCCTGGTCGGCGGCGAGGGGAGAGTGACGATGCGGGCGGTACCGGTTGGCGATGGCGTCCGCATCAGCGTGATCGACACAGGCCGCGGAATGAACGATGCGGAGCTCGGCCGGGCCTTCGACGACTTTTATACTACCAGGGCCGGCGGCACCGGACTCGGACTTTCGGTGGTGCGCCGCCTGACTAACGACCTCGGCGGCACAATGCGCATCGAGTCGGCGCCAGGAGCGGGAACGAGCGTCTCCATCGATCTGCCGGTGAGCAGCGCCCGAAGCCGAGCACCGGCGCCCGACGAGCCCTTCCGATTCCCCATTCCCGAATCCCGATTCCCTAAGTCATGACCACGATTCTCATTGTCGACGATCTGCCGTCGCTGGCCGAGCAGTACGCATACGACCTTAGGAGGCTCGCCGGGTACGAGACGCTCGTTGCGGGCGATGGCGATGCAGCACTCGAGACGCTCACGCGCGAGGCGGTGGATTGTGTCATCCTGGACCTCGAGATGCCGGGCAAGGATGGCTTTGCTGTGCTTCGCGCAATGCGCGAGCAGAAAATGGAGGTGCCGGTGGTGGTGTACACCGGTACGGGCAGCTACGAGCGCTGCGTGCAGGCGATGCGGCTTGGCGCATACACTTTCGTCGACAAGGATGATCCGGTCGAGCGAGTCGTGCGCGAAGTGGAGAACGCGATGGAGCGGCGCATGCTCCTCGCCGAGGTCTCGGCATTGCGACGCTACGTAGCTGACGACTCGGCGTTGCTAGGCGACAGCCCGCCGATGCGAAAGCTCAAGGACGCGATCGCGCGCGTGGCTCCCATACCGAGTACGGTGCTCATAATCGGCGAGAGCGGTTCGGGAAAGGAGCTGGTCGCGCGTGACGTGCACCGCTTGAGCGGGCGTGAGCGCGAGCCATTCATTGCGGTCAACTGCGCCGCGCTCCCCGAAACGCTCATCGAAAGCGAGCTGTTCGGCCATGAGCGAGGCGCGTTTACCGGCGCGCACGCCACGCGCAAGGGCGCATTCGAATCCGCGGGGAAGGGGACGCTCTTTCTCGACGAGATCGGTGAGCTGCCGCAGGCGGCGCAGGCGAAGCTGTTGCGCGTACTCGAGGAGCGGCAACTCGTTCGAATCGGAGCGTCGAAGCCGATACCCGTGCCCGCGCGAGTCGTTGCCGCCACGCACCGCGAGCTGGCCGCCGACGTGACCAGTGGCCGGTTCCGGCAGGATCTTCTCTTTCGCCTGAATGTGCACGTGCTGCGCGTCCCGCCGTTGCGCGACCGCCTGTCGGACGTACCGCAGCTGGTGGACCATCTGCTCTCGGCGATCTGCGAGCGATTCGGCATGCCGCGCAAGCGGCTTGCGCCCGGCGCGCTGGAGCGCCTGTGCGAGTACGACTGGTCGCGGAACAACGTCCGCGAGCTGCGGAACATCATCGAGCGGATGATCATCGCCGCCACGGGCGATCTGATCGGCGCCGAGCACGTGCCTGACGAGGTTACCGCCGAGGTGCCCAGGCTCGGTGGGAATGGCACCGCTCGAACGTATCTCGAGCGCAAGGTCGAAGCGGAGCGGCAGATCGTGATTGCCGCGCTCGAACGGAACGACGGTCACGTCACTCGCACGGCGGAGGAGCTGGGTCTCGCCGATCACGCGAGCCTGCTCAAGATCATGCGGCGGCTGCACATCGAGCGGTGAGCCAGCCCGTGCGCTACCAGCCGGAGTAGCTGCCAAGGACCCCGCGGCGTACTGCCCCGCCGTCGGCGATGTTGCCGAGATAGGCAACAGCGGGCTCGTGGATTTCGTTATGCGCGCGCCTGCGGTTGCGGAATACGCTGGTCGAGAGGGAGACCGACGCCAGTCCGCTCGGCAGCTGCATGCTCCACGCCGCCGAGTAGGTCGTCTCGGCGCTGGTGACCTGTCCGACGTGAATGGCAGCCGGATGGAGCTTGACCAGGTCGAGAAAGTCGAGGCAGGCACCGTCGCAGCCCGCGCTCGTCAGGACCACGATCCGCCCCGGCAGCTTTGGTGTGGGTGGGTGCTTCACACCGCGCCGCCGCCGCTGCGGCGAACAGAAATACATAGGCGGCTCCGGCGAGCCGAGCTAATGGCCGGAACGGAATCGCATGACGAGAACTCCTCCCATTACCGCTTCGTATCCCTGCGACAACCGCATGGAGAAAATGGTTATGTGGGAGTGCGCTTCCGTCGCGACTACCGTCATTCCTGGAATCCAGCTGTTGGCGGTCATTCAAGCGT
>JBPCLX010000253.1:0-3280 GCA_051002815.1 Gemmatimonadaceae bacterium | reverse complement strand
TGGCTCTCGTCGGCGACTATTCGTTCTTCGGTTTCACCTCGCCGGTCGCCGGAGGACGCTATCGCTTCGAGATCGCGCCAACGACGGGATCGCTCACCTTTGGAACGCTGCTCGCCGATTACCGCCGGTATCTCTTCATGCAACCGTTTACCCTCGCTTTGCGAGGAATGCACTACGGCCGGTACGGTGGCGATTCCGAGGATCCCAACCTTACGCCGATCTTCCTCGGCCGTGAGACTCTGATTCGCGGTTACGCGGTGGAATCCTTCGATCCCGAGGAATGCACGCTGGTGCAGGGATCGACGGGCTGCCCGGAGTTCGACCGGCTGGTCGGAAGCCGGATCGGGGTGCTGAACTTCGAGTTCCGCATTCCGTTGTTCGGCACGGCGGACTACGGCATTTTCGAGACGCGCCTGCTGCCCGTCGAAATCGCACCATTTCTGGATGCCGGCATTGCGTGGACCAGCGACGAGGAACCGAAGTTCGAATTCTCGCGGGAGTCGCTGGAGCGGGTACCGGTGGTCAGCGGCGGGATGAGCGCACGGACGAACCTGTTCGGGTACGCGGTGCTCGAGGTCTACTACGCCTATCCCTTTCAGCGCCCGGAAGCGGGTTGGCACCTCGGCTTCAATCTCGCGCCCGGCTGGTAAGGCACGAGTGGCCAGGCGGCACTTCCCTCGTTCACGACGTCAGGGAATGGTGTCAGGCGGCAGTGGCGGCAGCACCGGTGGCGTGGTGGTGTCGCGCACGGCAATGTCGGCAAATGCCTGACGACCCGCGGCACTGGCCGTAATGCGCGCATCGCCCTCCGAGATCGCTCGAACCAGACCGGCTGAATCTACCGAGGCAACGGTGGTGTTGTCGGAGGCATAGTCGTATCGGACGCCGGCGACGGGATTCCCCCTGGTATCGTAAGCCTGCGCGAACAGCTGAAGGGAGTCGCCAGGCACCAGCGTGTCGGAAGTCGGGACGAGGGTCAAGACGGCGGTAGCCGGCGCAATGACGATCGTCGCGCTGGCGCGCTCGCCGGCGGTGGCGGTGATCGTCACCTCGCCTACCCTTCTGGCCGTCACCAAACCCGCCGCATCAACCGTGGCGATCGACGTATCGCTGCTCGACCAGGCGACGCCCGTGATGGCAACGGTGTCTCCGGCGAATGTGCGAGCCAGCGCGCTCAGGCGCAGCGAATCGCCAGGAGCGGCCGTATCGCCGACGAAGATCGTGTCGGCGAGAGGCCTTACGACGAGCGATGCGCCTATCGGCAACGGCTCCGTGGTATTGCGCAGGTCCTCGCACGCGGCGGCAACCCCCAATGCGGCGGCAATCGCCAGGCACTGCCCAAGAACGCGAGCCGTGCTCACTGGCACCTTCCGGCGCGGTGATCGCGCGGCGAGCAGGTGAACGCCTCGGTGCTCCAGAGTCCGCGGCGCGCGTCCTTTGCTGCCTCACGTGCGCTGCGCAACACGTCGACGTGACGCACGTTGGGCGGGTAGACGAGTACCTCGGCAAAACCGCTTCGCACCATGAGCTCGTTCACTTGCAATCCGTCCGTTCGATAGACATAGGCCAGCGTCCGTCCATACTGGTCGCGCACCTGCACATCAGTCTCGAGCCAGGCGGTAGAGCCCGTCGGTAGCATGGCGATCAGCGCGCCGCGCGCCCGCGCTCCCCAAGGTTCCTGGTTCCGCTCGGGAGTGTCGATAAGCAACAGTCGCACCCGCCCGGAGTTTCCGCATCGAATCGTATCGCCGTCCACGACATCGGTGACCGTGCATTCAGTCATCCGGGAGAGTGCTTCCCGACTGGCTCGCAGAAAGACCGAATCGCCGGCCACGCTGCTGAAAGATGCCGGCGGAAGTGGGGGTGACTCGCTCAGCCTGCAACCAGCGGCCGTGACCGCCATTACCATCGCCAGCACCCACCAGTGTCGCGTGCGCAATTGCCGGACCTCCACAGACGAAAAGCGGGCGCGAATTGCGCCCGCCCTCACGATAGTCTGTGGCAGTAAGGCCAGTCAATTATCCAGTGTGATGCAAATCACTAATCGCCGGCTTTCGATATCCACTCGGCGAACTGTGCTAGATAGGCGGCGACGAAATCGCGGGTGGCGACGTCGGTGATCCGCCCTGATTCGTCGAACTTTTCGTGGACCCTGCTGACGGCCACACCGGGATGAGGCATTACGCGGGCAAGGGTGGAAAGCAGCGTGAGTTTCAGGACCTGCTGCATCCGTGCGGTGCCGACAAGTCCACGGGACGCACCCATCAGCCCAACGGGCTTGCCGGCGAGGGGAGACTTGTTCGCAGGCCGTGAAATCCAGTCGATCGTATTCTGCAGTACTCCGGGTACCGAATGATTGTACTCGGGGGAGACGAACAACACCCCACTCGCTTCGCTGACGGCATCCTTGAGCCGCTGGACGGGTTCCGGTCGCCGCTCGTCGCTGTCCAGGTCGCCGTCATAGAGCGGAATACTCACGAGATCGAAGGGCACGATGGCAATAGCCGGCGGCGCCAGTTCCACCGACTCCGTGAGCAGCTTGCGATTCCAGGACCCGGAGCGAAGGCTACCGGCGATCCCAACCACCTGGAGCGCGCGCGGGCCTAACGTATCAGCCACGCGACGGCCGTTCGTCGGTGAGCCAGTCGGACAAGTCGCTCAGCTCCGCCGGGGATATGCCATGATCCATGTCGTAGTCGAACGTGGCGAGATCCGCGCCGGCGGCACTCAGCGCCGTGCGCCCGCGCTCGGCCAACGCAAACGGGATCGCCGGATCACCCGTGCCGTGACCCCAGAAGAATCGTGTTCCCTTCACCGTGGCAGGGCTTATCGTCACCAGCGGATGCCGAGGGACGAATCCGCTCAGGTTCACGACACGCGAAACGGTTCCCGGCCGCGAAAGCGCGTGCGCCACTGCCATCGTTCCTCCTTGCGAGAAACCACCGAGCACCAGCGGACCCGGTTTGACCGGCAACGCGTCGGGCAGCGCACCAAGCAGCTCATCCAGCCTTTCGAGCGATTCGGTCATACTGGCTTCGTCAGGAAGGCCTTCCGATATGAACCTGTACCACGCCGAGCCCGGCCCGTAGCCCCACGGCGCGCCCGGGAATGGCGCCTCGGGCGTCACCAGAATCGTGTCGTCGGGCAAATGCTGGTGGAGTCGAGCCAGATCGAACCGGTCGCTGCCGCGACCATGCATCAGGACGAGCAGCTGCGCTCCCTCACTCGGTTGAGCCGGGACCTGCAATTCGTACGGAAGCATTCTGGTCATCCTAACGGT
>JBPCLX010000252.1:0-32118 GCA_051002815.1 Gemmatimonadaceae bacterium | reverse complement strand
CCAGAGCAGTCAGGTGCGCGCGCGACGCCAGCTCCGGCACAACGCCGCCGAACACCCGATGGACGTCCTGCGAGAGAATGACCAGCGAACGCACGTTCGCGGCATCTCCGCTTCCATCCACGATTGCGGCGGACGTCTCATCACACGAAGTCTCGATTCCGAGCACCCTCATTGCGGCAATGTATCCAGCACGGCATCGCGCGGCGCCGGGGTGAGCGGCACGCGCACTCTCACGCGGGGCGGCCGCACTAATACACCAAGGCGCGCTGTATCGAGAGGAACGAACTGAGGCATGGTGTCGCTCACTCGTACCACCATCCGCCGCGTGTACACCGTATCGAGCGTTTCAATTACCGTGCGTGGTCCCGATATGGAAACACTCTCCGGCTCGAAGCGCAGCGGTCCGTTGAGCCGCCACATGGTATCGACTTCGACCGCGAGCCCGCTCACTACCGGCACCCGGCGTTCGGCCAGCACGTCGAGCCGCAGGGTAACTGACGGCGGCAGCACCTCGCGTACGCGAGCGGTGATGTCGACCGGCAACTCGACGAGCTCCGGCATTAACCGAACGGTCAGCGTTTCGGGGGCATCGGCGGTGATCGGGATGCGAATCACCGGCGGCTGCGCCGCCAGGCGGAACAGGTCGCGGCTGCGTCCGACGACGAGTGCCTGGACCCGCGGCAACGGTCGCCTGACGACTATCCCGCTGTCGGTAGGCACCGGTTGCAGCTGAACCTCGACCACACCATCCGTCGGTTCTTCGATGCTGACGATCGCCCACAGCACCAGCGCGAACCCGATCGCGGCGAACTTGAGAGGCAGGCGCGTCGTCACGGCCGTAATGGCCCGGCGCTGGATGGTAGTGCGCGGGCGGGGTGTGGGCATCAGGCGGGCCTTGGCTCGGCCAGCAGCTGCCTGACGAGCGCCTGATTGGGTTCGGAATTCCAGCGTATGGCTCCGACCACCTTCTTTCGTATCACTCCGTCCCGGCCGATGATGAACGTCTCCGGCACGCCGGTGGACTGATAGATTCGCTGAATGTCTCCGGATGGGTCATACAGTATGTCGAACGTCAATCCGTAGTCCCTTACGAAGCCGCGGATCGCGTGCTCCATGCCGGGATTGTCGATAGAAACGGCGACGACGCGAAATCCGTCGGGACCGAAGTTGCTGTACAGCGCCTGGATCTCCGGCATTTCGACGCGGCACGGACCGCACCAGGTCGCCCAGATGTTCAACAGCACCACGTCGCCGCGGTAATCCGCCATTCCCCTGATTTCCGACGCGCCATCCAGAGTGCTGGCGGCAAAGTCCGGCGCTCGTGAGCCAATGCCGACGGGAAAAAACTGGTCGCGCATCGCATAGGTCGCGGCCGCGGCACCTCCACCCAGCACGAGAATCACGGCGGCGACGGTGAGCCACTGCGCCCGGCGCGTCATGCCTGCTCCGCGCAGCGCGCTCGCAAGGCGCGAATTTCCTGCGCCACATCTCCGGATCCGAACACCGCCTGGCCGGCGACGAAGGTGTCGGCCCCCGCGTGCCAGACCGCGGCGATGGTATCGCGCGTGATGCCACCATCTACTTCCAATGCCGCGCGGCTTCCGGTTTCGTCGAGCAGCCGCCGTGCGCGACGCACCTTGTCCTCGGAAGCCGGAATGAACTTCTGTCCGCCGAAACCGGGATTCACCGTCATGATGAGCAGCAGGTCCAGATCAGCAGCGATCTCGCGGACGACCTCGACAGGTGTTGCGGGATTGATCGCGACGCCAGCGAGGCAACCCAGTTCCTTGATACGTGCGAGCTGGCGGTGGAGGTGTGGCGAGACCTCGCTGTGTATCGTTATGACCGATGCGCCGGCCTCGGCGAAGGCTTCGAAGTAGCGCTCCGGCTCCACCACCATCAGGTGGCAGTCGAGCGGGAGGCTCGTATTGTTGCGAAGGGTGTCGATGATCTTGGCCCCGAACGTCAGATTCGGCACGAAACGGCCGTCCATCACGTCTACGTGCACCCAATCGGCGCCTCCCGACTCCAGGCGGCCGATCTCGTCGGCCAGATGCCCGAAGTCCGCGCTCAGCACCGAGGGCGCGATTCGAACGCTCACGGCTCGCTCGCCGTGCCGGCCGAAACGGTGATCGTCACCAGCGCCCCGGATGGAGACCGCGAGCCGGGAGCTGGTCGCTGGCCAACGACGAGCCCCTCCGGCATGGTGCTGAGCGAATCCGAGTTCGTGCGCACGCGAAAGCCCAATTGCCGCAGCAGTGCTCGTGCCTCGCTAAGGCTCTGACCAACCACGTCAGGCACCTCGACCGCGCCGGGGCCCGCCGAGACGGCCAGAGCTACCGTGGCGGGAAGAGCGACGCGGTTGCCGGCCTCGGGCGTGCTCGAGAGCACCTGACCCCGTGGCTCGTCGCTGGCCTGTTCGGTCACGATGCCGCGGTCGAGCCCGGCTTCGTTGAGCAACCGCTCGGCTTCGGGCTGCGCGAGACCAACGAGTGATGGCACTTCACCGAACCGCGGTCCGCGACTCAGATCGAGTGTCACGGTGGTACCGCGCGGCTCGCGTGATCCCGCAGGTGGCATCTGCGCGAGCACGGTTCCCTGCGGCGCGCTGGCGTGATAGCGCTGCTCGCCGGTGCTTATCCGGAATCCTTCCCGGTCCAACCGCGCATTGGCCTCGTCGTACGTCATGCCGATCACGCTGGGAATGTTCGTGTCGTCGGAGACGAGCTGCTTGGGAAAGATGAACAGCGCAACGATGAGATAGGCAACGGCGAAACCGGCCGCTCCGGTGACCAGGTAGGGCAGCAGGCTTCGTGCGCGCCCGCGCCACCTCAAGCGGAGAATCTCCGCAGTCGCGCCGCAAACGCACCATCGACACCGTGCCGCTGCGGCAACACTCGTAGCCGCCCGGCGTCGAGCACCGAAGCCGGTACCGCTCCTTCTGGAGGCGGCTCGAGACGCCAGCCTCTATGCTCGTTCAGGAATGCCTCGATTTGCGCGTCGTTCTCCTCCGGTTCGAGCGAGCAGGTGGCATAGACGAGCAGTCCACCCGGCTGCACTGCATCGGCGGCTGCGTGAAGAATCGATCGCTGCAGCGCCGCCATCACCGCCAGGTCGGAGATCTTGAGCCGCCAGCGCCCGTCGGGATGCCGCCGAAACGTTCCCGTTCCGGTGCACGGCGCATCGATCAGCACCGCGCCCATCGGACGCACGGCCGGATGGCGCGCATCGGCGACGATCGTAAGGCATCCGGTGGCCTCGACACGCCGGGCGTTGCCGCGAAGCCGGAGCATGCGCGAGAATGAGCGATCCGCCGCCACCACGGTGCCATTGCGGGCCAGTTCCAGCGACTTGCCACCCGGAGCGGCGCACAGATCGGCTGTCACCACGCCGGCCTCGACTGCCGCATAACGTGTCACGAGGGTGGCTGCCGGATCCTGCACGAAGAACATGCCCTGCCGATAGGCGCCCATTTCGGTGAGTGAGGCGCCGCCGGCCAGCTGGATGCTGTCCGAAACCAGTGGCGCGTCCAGCGTCGCGACCCCCGCCGATTCGAGCATTGCCTCGAGTTGCTCGCGCACCACTCCGTACGGCCGCAGCACTACCGGGGCCTCCCGATTGTTCGCAATGAGCAGCTGCTCCGTCTCCTCACCGCCCCAGCGCGCCAGCCAGCGTGCCACGAGCCACCTGGGATGCGAGTGGCGGAGCGCCAGTGCCGCCAGCGGATCGCCGGGCTCGGCTAACGTGAGCTCCTCGCGCTCACGGTCCAGCCGGCGGAGCACCGCGTTGGCCAGCTTGCTGGCGCCCATCCCATGCCGCTCCTTGGCCAGCTCCACCGTTTGCGCGATGGCCGCGTAAGCCGGGACGCTGCCCATGTGCAGAAGTTGATAGGCACCGAGCCGCAGCAGATCGATCAAGTCGGCGTCCAGCCGGGCGAGCCCGCCGCGCACGCGCGCGTCGAGGTGAGCGTCGAGTATCGAGCGGCGGCGCAGCATGCCGTACAGCAGCTCCTGCAGCCAGCGACGGTCTCGGGCGTCGAGATGATCGGCCCGCGAATCGAATGCCGGATCGAGCAGCGATCCGCGCCGCAAGTCCGCGCACACCTCGGCCGCCGTCCGCCGCGGCTCGGTGACACCGCTGATCGGTGAAGGAGGCGCCACGCCGCCCCGCGGCTCGCTCATGCGTCGAGCATTCCGGCAGTCGGCGATGACGGCACCGCTACCTCGCGACGTGGCATGCGGCCGGCAAGAAATGCGAGCCGTCCCCCCTCAACGCCCGCGCGCATCGCCGCCGCCATGCGTACAGGATCCGCGGCGGCAGCGAGCGCCGTGTTCATCAGAATGCCGTCGACGCCCTGCTCCATCGTAAGGCACGCATCCGAGGCGGTTCCTACCCCGGCATCGACGATCACCGGCGCCGAGAGCCGATGCTTGATCGTGCGGATCGCATACGGATTCATGAGGCCGAGGCCCGACCCGATCGGTGAGGCGAGCGGCATGATCGCCGCCGCGCCGGCATCCTCGAGCCGGAGCGCGGTGACCAGGTCGTCATTCGTGTAGGCCAGTACGGTGAACCCCTCGGCCACCAGCGTACGGGTCGCATCGAGCAGCCCGGCGGTGTCGGGCAGAAGAGTTTCGCGATCGCCGATCACCTCGAGCTTTACCCAGTCGTTGAACCCGGCGGCGCGCCCGAGGCGTGCATAACGAACCGCTTCATCGGCGTCGAAGCAGCCGGCGGTATTCGCCAGCAGGAAATATCTGGACGGATCGAGATGGTGCAGTATCCCCTGCTGCTTGCTACGGTCGAGGTCCACGCGACGAACCGCAACCGTCACGACTTCAGCGCCACTCGCCTCGATCGCGTGCAGCATCTGTTCGGCGGACGCATATTTGCCGGTACCCACCATGAGCCGCGAGCGAAACTCGCGCCCGGCGATCTCGAACGGGGTGTCGAGCGCGGGCGAGATCGTCGTCGCCATCAGCCACCGCCCACGAAGTGCACGATCTCGAGCACATCGTCCGCCTCGAGCGTCATCTGGTCGAATTCATCCCGGTCACGCTCGATGACACGATTGCGTTCGACAACCACCATTCGCGGGTCCAGCTCATGTTCGCGAAGGAGGTCGCCGAGCGTGCTCCCAGACTCGACATTCCGTGCTTCACCATTCACCGTCACGGTGATCGCCGGCCGCTGTGTTGCCTTCTGCGTCATAGGCTGAAAGATAGTCCCTCGCGGCGCGTTCGGCATCGCGCGCGCTCCAGATCCCACGGATCACGGCCACCCCGTGAGCGCCCGTTCGACGGACCTCCGTCGTGAGCGCCGGCGTCACCCCACCGATCGCCAGAACTGGAAGTGCACTCGCCGCGCAAACGGCACGCAGAAACGGAACTCCCCGACCGGGTACCCCGGCGTGTGAGGCGCTGTCGAACACGTGACCCGCCACCAGCCAGTCGGCGCCATCGCGGTGAGCGTCGTGCGCCTGTTCCACCGAGTGTACACTTGCGCCGAGCATCAGTTTCGGCGCAATGCGGCGTCCGTCGGCGACGCGGATCGAGCGGCTGGTGAGCTGCACCCCGCGGGCACCCACCCCCAGCGCGACATCTATCCGGTCGTTCACGATCAGCCAGCAGCCGGTTTCCTGCTGCGCCAGGCGGAGCGCTTCCGCCAGCGTGAGCAGGCGACGAGACGGGATGATCCGGGCACGGAGGTGCACCGCGCCGCGCGCTCCCAGCGCCTGCATAACGTCGTGCGCCCGCTCGGCGAAGGATGGCCGGGTGAGGATCAGGTCATCGGTCACGGCGTGCACGACCGGTATGTGCGCGGAGGCCGAGCCGCTCCCGGACGTGGCCGGGTGCGGCACTTCACTCACCGAAGCGGTCTCCGATCTGCACTCCACGCCCTCGCGCCCATTCGGCGGCAGGCATGCGACGCTTGCCCGCCGGTTGCACGTCGACAATGCGCACTGCTCCATCGCCGCACGCTACCAGCACCCCCTCGCTATCGAGCGCTACCACTTCCCCGGATGCCACCGCGCCCTCGTCGCCGGCTATGTCGGTCGGACGCGCTCCGAAAACTTTCAACTCGCGACCGCGCAGGGTGGTCAAGGCTCCGGGCGCCGGATCGAAAGCGCGAATGTGGCGCGCCACCACGCTGTTTCCCTCGCTCCACCGAATGCGGGTCGCCTCCCGGTCGATCTTTGGTGCGTAGGTGGCCGAGTCGTCATGCTGCTCCCGCTCGCTGGCCTGACCGAGCTCGAGCAGCGTAAGCGCCTCGACGAGCGCGAGCGCACCGAGCTCGGACAGACGCAGGTGCAGCTCGCCATATGTCTCGTCAGGCAGTACCGGCGTGCGGGCCTGAAGAATGATCGGTCCGGCGTCGAGCGCCTTGACCATGCGCATTATCGTGATGCCGGTTTCGTTGAGGCCGTCCCGAATGGCCGCGCGGAGCGGCGCGGCGCCCCGCAGCTTGGGGAGGAGTGACGCGTGCACGTTGATGGTGCCCGCTTCCGGAAGCGCGATCACGGCGTCGGTGAGCAGGTGTCCGTATGCCGCGACGACGGAGATGTCGGGCGCCAACTCGCCTAGCTCATCGAGGAATGCTTCACCGCGCGGCTTCTCCGGCTGGAGCACGACTTCGATTCCCTCGCTGAGTGCTGCCTCCTTGACGGGCGGCATTGTCAGGCGCGATCGCGATCGGCCGGTCGCGCGGTCCGGCTGAGTGACCACACCCACGACTTCGAATCCCTCGCCGATTAGCGAACGAAATGAAGGTACGGCGAACTCCGATGTCCCCCAGAAGAGGACGCGCACTCAGAGCTCCTCGTCGCGGTGGTGATGCCTGGCGACCTCTCTCGGCGTGATCTTCCGTGTAGTCGCGTGGTCGTCCTGGCGAAATTTGTCCCACTTCTTCATCGCCGCACGGCGCTTCAGTAGTCCGAGATAGTCGATGAACAGCCGGCCGTGAAGGTGATCGATTTCGTGCTGTAGGCAGCGAGCCAGCAGATCGCGCGCTTCCAGTTCGAACCGAGCCCCCTCGCGATCGAGCGCGCGAACGACTATCCGCGTCGACCGGTCAACCTCGCCATACAGGTCAGGCATTGAAAGGCACCCTTCCTCCGCGCGCGCGGACCCCTCGGCGAGCACGATCTCCGGGTTGATCACGACGAACGGCTCCGGGCCATCTTCGCGCACATCAATGACCGCGATGCGCTCGAGGCGTCCCACTTGCGGCGCGGCGAGACCTATGCCTTCAGCGGCATACATGGTCTCGAACATGTCATCGATGAGCTGGCGGAGCTCATCGGTAACCGATTCCACCCGTGTCGTCACCTGACGCAGTACCGGTGAGCCGAGCAGGTGGATGTCGAGCAGACTCATCAGGCGGCGCTGCTGGTGCCCGCGGTTCGAGAGGCGACACGCGCAATGCGGCCGCGTTCGACGACGAGGCGCGACTCGCCGCTCTTGATCGTGACGCGGTCTTCCATGGTCTGCGCGGGCTGGCCGTCCTTGGTGCCGTCCTTGATGTGCACCACCTCGCCGATCACACCGCCAGTGGTGACGACTTCATCGCCACGCTTGAGGTTCCTGAGTGCCTCCTCGTGCTTCTTTCGCTGCTGGGATTGCGGCCGCATGATCACGAAATAGAACACGATGAAGATCAGCGGGAACATGATCAGCGGTTGCAGCATCGCGTTCTGTTCGGAGGGCGCGAAGAGCAGCACGGCAGCGAGCGGTGCGGTCATGAGGCCGGGACGGTGTCGGAGTGATAACGCGCGAGCCAGTCTCGGCTCCAGCGGTCGAACGCGCCGTCGAGAATGGCGGCGCGTGCCTGGCGCATTAGCGCCACGAGGAAATGTACATTGTGCAGGGAGAGAAGTCGCAGGCCGAGCACTTCATCGCTGGCGAACAGGTGGCGAATGTAGGCGCGAGTGAACCGTGTGCAGGTAGAGCAGGAGCAGTTGGAGTCCAGGGGAAGCGCGCTGTCACGCAGTTCGGCGCGCCGTACGTTCAAGCGGCCTACAGACGTGAAAGCAGTGCCGTTGCGCCCCATTCGCGTGGGTGCGACGCAGTCGAAGAGATCCACCCCTCGCCGCGCGCCCTCGACCAGGTCTTCGGGAAAACCCACGCCCATGAGGTATCGCGGACGATCGAGGGGAAGGGATTCGTTCATGACCTCGAGCATGTCGTACATCGCCGGCTTGGCTTCGCCAACGGAGAGGCCGCCAATGGCGAAGCCGTCCCAGTCGCCGAGCTCCTGGATGCGGCGTGCCGCGTCGAGACGCAGCTCCGGATGAATCCCCCCCTGGGCGATGGGGAACAGCGACTGGGACTGACCCTCTCCGCTCATCCGCCTGAATTCCGCGGCGCACCGTTCCAGCCAGCGCAGGGTTCGGTCGCTCGCATCCCGCGCCGCCCCGACCTCGGACTGCCCGGGAATAACGTGGTCGAATTGCATGATCACGTCCGCCCCGAGCGCGCGTTGCAGACGCATAACGCTTTCCGGTGTGAACTGGCGCGCGGATCCATCGATGTGGCTTCGGAACTCCACCCCCTCTTCGGAGACCTTTCGTATCGCTTCGAGCGAGAACACCTGAAAGCCGCCCGAGTCGGTGAGGATCGGCCCATCCCAGGCCATGAATCGGTGCAGGCCGTCCAGTTGCCGGATGATCTCCTCGCCGGGGCGCAGGTGAAGGTGATACGCATTGGCGAGAATCATCTCGCAGCCGATCTCGCGCAATTCTCGCGGATCAAGCGTCTTGACGGTGGCGAGGGTACCGACCGCCATGAACGCGGGCGTTTCGACAGTTCCGTGAGGAGTGACGAAGGTGCCGGCGCGCGCTGCGCCGGCATTCGCGGCGATGGCGAAGTCGAACGCCGGTTTGGTCACGGCGTCGTGTTCAGCTCCAGCGTCGCTACCGCCGCGTTTGGCGCGCAGGAGTATCCGGCCGTGATCGGCGCGTGGTCGCCATCGGCTGTCGCCGACGCGAAGCGGAGCTGTGCGGCGAGCCCGCCGAACAGGGTGTTCATTCGCTCGTCCGGACTCGGCCGCGCCAGGATCGCCTCGCGTACCGACCCGTCAACGGCGAGTATGAGCCTGAACCCAGCCTCGCCTAACGCTATATTCCCGGAGCCCATCAGTCTGGGACATTCGGCGGCAAGAAACGTGCTCGCCCGGGACCGGAACTCGTCAGGCGTGATGCGGCCCGCGTTCGGATCGGGAAGAAACGATTGCTGAGTCGTCGACATGCAGCCCGCCAGCACCGCCGCGGCGAGTGCCGCGCTAAACGATCGCCATTGCATCGCCATAGGAATAGAACCGGTATCCTTCGGTAACCGCCGTTCGATAGGCATGCATCGTCAGCTCGTAGCCGGCGAACGCCGCTACGAGCATGAGAAGCGTCGAGCGGGGAAGATGGAAGTTCGTGATGAGCTTGTCCACCGCGCGAAACGTGTAGCCGGGCCGGACGAACAGTCGGGTTTCGCCGTCCCGTGCCGTCAATCGGCCGGACTCATCCGCCACGCTTTCGAGGGTGCGGGCGCTGGTCGTTCCCACCGCCCACACATTGCCGCCTCTGGCGCGAACCCGATTGAGCGTGGTTGCCGCTTGGCCGGTGACGCGAAACCACTCCTCGTGCATCACGTGCGCGGCCGGGTCATCCGTTTCAACCGGCTTGAATGTTCCGGCGCCAACGTGCAGCAACACTTCCGCCCGGTCGACTCCCCGGGCGCTGATCGCCGCCAGCAACTCGTCGGTGAAGTGCAGTCCTGCGGTCGGCGCCGCCACCGAGCCCTCTTCGCGCGCGAACACCGTCTGATACCGCGCCGCATCCAGGGCTTCGTCGCCGCGGTCGATGTACGGCGGCAGCGGGATATGCCCGTGCCGTGCAATCGCCTCGTGCACCGGTTGATTTGTCGTGAGCCTGACGAGCCGTGTGCGCCGCTCCGTAATTTCCAGGATCTCCGCATCGAATCCCTCGGCTATGCGCACCGTGCGGCCCGGACGCAGCTTGCCACCAGGGCTCACCATTGCCTCCCACACATCCTCTCCAGCTACGGGATGCAGCAGCAGGATTTCCGCGGGTGCACCCGATGCGCGGCGGCCGAGCAGACGCGCGCGCAACACCCTGGTGGTGTTCAACACTATCGCGTCGCCCGTCACGAACAAACCGGGAAGATCCCGGAACTGCGAGTGCTCTATATCACCGGTCTCTCGGTGTACCACCATTAGCCGGCTTTCGTCGCGCTGCGGAAGTGGCACCTGCGCGACGCGATCCGGCGGCAGTTCGTAGTCGTAGTCCGCCGTGCGGTCGCCATGTCTCATCGCACGATCATCAACTCCCGCGCGCTCTCGGCCCTGGCGTTCGTCACAGCGTCGATAACGGCAATCGTCAGGCGGTACGCGCCCGGTGCCAGATCGCCAAGATCGAGCGTCAGGTAGTCGAGCGTCACCGGCCGCGCCGGCACCCGCCGGTCGAAACTGACCGCCACCCGGTCGTCGCTGCCACGACCTTCGCCTCGACCCAGAGTACCACCGAGCACCCGCGCAATCGCGCGGCCGATGCGCGTACCGTCGGTACGCACGATCCCGATCTCCACGCGATAGTTGCTCGAGCGTGTCGAGTCTGCGGCAAGGTCGTACGTCTCCCAAACCATTGCGATGTCCCGGCCGCGTTGCACGCGGCCAACGCTGGCGTTGATCGTGAGATCGCTCCAGCGCACCGGCAGACTGCCCGCCGCGCTCACCGAATCGGCCAGAAGCACATCACTCACCCCATAGCCGGTGCCGGCGCTGAGCGCCACCGCGGCCACCGACCGTGCGGCGTTGCCGCTCTCGGGCTGCAGCGCCTCGACGCGGTATCCGATCTCGCCGACGCCCACGCTCTGGCGCCATGAACGCCGCAGCAGTCGCGAGGAATCGCCCGCGGCGAACGACATCACGTGCGAACTGGTATCACGGGCAAGCAGATTCGCGTCGCCATCGAACGCGACGAATCCGATTTGCATCGAACCGCTCGTGAGCGCCACCCCACGCGTCAGGCGGCCGGTGGGTATCTCCGCCGCCACCAGCAGGTCCACCGAATCGCCGGCACCGCGGAAACGCGTCACCACCGTCGTAATGCTGTCCATTCGCCGCGTGGTGGCCAGATTGTCCCAACGCGCGGGTGTGCGGTTGAACCGCTCGTCCTGCACATCACGCACTTCGAACACCGCATCGGCGGTGCCGAACGAGGGAGAGAGCTTGAAGGCAAACGCGAGTCCGCTGCGGTACCTCCACAGAATGCCGATCCGCCCGAACGTATCCGGCGGAAACGACATCGAGAGGTCGGGCGGACCATAGCGAATCAACACCGATCCCCGGTCGCTGTCCGCGCCACGTAGTCCGTACTCCTCCACGGTGTATAGCAGCTCGGCCTCGGTTACCCGGCTCAGGAACTCCAACCAGTACTCGTTGCCCGGCGTAAGCGCCAGAGGATCGGCAACGGCCCAATACAGCCGTGCGGCGCGAGCAACCCGCTGCTCGGACATCCCCGCGAAACGCGCTGAATCCTTTGCGCCGAGCAGTCGGGAAAGTCGCGTAAAATGCGTTCGCTCGGCGGCTCCGAGCAGCGACAGAGCACTGTCGAACGCCGCCGTTGCCGTGCCATCGTCGCCGAGCCGGTGCGCCGCCAAGCCTAACGCCAACCATCCCCACGAATCCCACGGGATCTGGCTCAATCGTCCATCGGCGGCCTCCCGGAGCTGCGTCCACTGGCCGCGGGAGGTCATTGCCATGAAGAGATGGCGTCGCGCCATCGTATTATTCGCGTTCAGTGACAGCGCCTGCTCGAAGTGGTCACGCGCCCGCATGAAGTCGCCGTCGCCCAGCCGGCCCTCTGGTTTGTGCGCGAAGTTATCGAGAAAGTTCTGCAGCAGCCGCTCGTCCCGGATGTACACATCGAAGTCCGGGTTCTCGACGCTGCCGGGCGCGACGCGATCGATAAGCGGCTCGTATCGGCGCCAGTAGCGCATTCCCACACGATCCATCGCCTCCGACGCCGTGATGCTGTCCCCGGTTTTCACCGCGGCATCCGCTGCGCGCTCGAAGGCTCCCATCGCGTTGAACCGCACGGTCACCAGCGAGTGGGATAGAAAGAAGTTCGCCAGCGTCAGGTGAAAGCGGGCGCTGTCGGGTGCATAGGCCACCGCATAACGCAGCGAGGAGTCTGCCTGGCGGATGAGGCTGATGTTCCGCTGCGTCCACTTGACACGGGTCGCCGAGTCCGGCTGAGCGAGGCGCCAGGCAATCCGACCCTTTCTGTGCCAGGCCCCCGCTGCGCGCCGGTCGATCCGAAGTGCGGAGTCGAGGGCCGCCATCGCCCACGACGAATCCCCCGCTTCGGCCAGTGAGTCCGCACGCGAGACCAGCGCGGTCACAAGCGTATGGCGCTCGCCGTCGGTCGCGGATTGAGCAACGCCCAGGGAGGGATTGAGCGCCGATATGGCGGCCAATAGCGTGAATACGGCGAATCGCATGCGATGGGAAAGCTAAACGGCGGGAATGCGGTCTCGGAGCTAATGGATTCGACGCGTGTCTCGTCTCTACCCATGTTGACGCCGGGACCGGTGCCTACCGTTGTCGAGAGGCAGGTCCCGGTTAGTTCCACGACGTCAGGGCTCGATCCGCAACTCCCGCGTAGTCACTGCCCGCTGCTGCGTTGCGAGATCGGTGACCGAGATCGTCATCCGGTAGCGTCCCGCCGGAGCGTCCTCCAGATCCAGCGTGAGGTAGTCGAGCACCACCGGCGCGGCGACACGCGTCTGCTCGTACGAAAGGGAGACGCGATCCTCGCCCTTGCCGCTGATCCCAATGAGGTCGGCGATGCCGCCGATGACCCGCGCGCTCAAGTTGGTCCCGCGTGAAACTTCGAGTAAGGTCAGTGCGAGCTCCACGCGGTAGCGCACCTGCCCCCGTCGCTCGGTCAGTGCATAGGTCTCCCACGCTATGCCAATGGCTTCTCCCGGGCTCAGCACGCCGGCATTCGGCTCGATGATGAGGTCGGTCCACCTGGCGGCCGAATCGGCGCGTGGCGCCACCCGGTCGGCTACGAGCACGTCACTTATGCCGAAGCCCCGGTCGTTAGTCAGGCGTACAGACCCGAGCGCCCGCGCCGCGCGTCCGCCTTCGGCCTGCAGCGCTTCCACGCGATAGCCCAACTCCCCTGGCGCGAACCGGCGCCTCCAGGCGCGCCGTTCAGCCGCATCCGGCTCAGCCACGTTCACCGTCTGCCGCATGCTGTCGCGCTCGACGATCTCGAGAGCGCCGCGATAGAGGGTGAGTCCAACGTCTACAGTGCCGCTCGTCAGATCGAGTCCGGTGAGCAAGCGCCTGACGGGCAGGTGCGCGAACAGCGCGACATCCGAGGAGTCGCCAGGCCCGCGGAACCGCACGACCTGGACCGGCACCGAATCGATCGACATGGTTACCGGCACGTTCGTCCAGGTGACCGGCGCAACGAACCGTGCCTCACGGGCAATCTCGTGGTAGCTGAACTCGTACGTCGCGGTGCCATAGCTGGGCGGCTGCCGAAAGACGAAATGCAGATTGGTAAGAGGGTAGTACCACAGCACGAGCGACGCGCCGGCGTTCTCTCCGGAGCCGGCGGGAGGCATGGCGATGATCTCCGGTGGCGGTCCGTACCGCACGTAGATCTGCCCCCGGTCAGTGTCGGCGCCGCGCAATTCGAAGTCCTCGGACGTCCACCTCAATTCCGCGAACGCGATCCGCGCCAGAAACTCCAGCCTGTGCTCGTTGTCGGCAGTGAGCGACAGGGGATCGGCGGCCGTCCAGTACGTCCTGTCGAATTGCTGGCGTTGACGCTCGGAGTAGCCTTCATACTCGACCGAGTCTCCGGGCCCGAGTATTCGCGAGATCCCGGTATATCGTGCGCCCTCACCAGGTGGGAGGAGCGAAAGCGCTTTGTCGAACGATTCGGTAGCGCGCGGATAGTCACCCAGCCGGTGCGCGGCGAGACCGAGGGCCAGCCACGCGATTGCGTCTTCAGCTGCCACCGAGACTCGAGCCGTCGCAGTGGCGCGCAACTCCTCCCACCGCCCCTGCTCGGCGAGCGCCATCAACGCGTGCTTTGCCGGCCGCGGCGCGGTCGGGTCGGCCGTGCGCGCGACCGTGAACAGATCGCTTGCCTTGAGGTAGTCGAGTTGCCCGCTAGGCTCGGGATATCGTCGAGTGGCCGTCTCGATCCAGTCCTTGACCGCCCTCCTTTCGGTGAGCGCGTGGTAGGGAATCGTGTTGATTCCACTCGAGATCAGCCGGCGATTGGCAACGGCTTCATAACGCCGCCAGAATACCATGCCCAGCTCGTCCGCGGCCTCGGATACGAGTGTGCTGTCTCCCGCGCGCCTCGCCGCATCGATCGCATGTTCGAACTTCCCAACCGCCTGTGCGCGAAGGGTGATCAGGTCGCCGAACAGAAAGAACCTGCCGAGGTCGAGCGCATAACGTGCGCTGTCCTGTCCATAGGCATGTGCGAGACGTAGCGCCGAGTCCGCGCGCCTCATCATGGAGATCTGTTCGCGTTCCTGCATGATGCGCCCGTGCCACTGCGGGCGCGCCCTGGCCCATGCCAGCATCCCCATCCGGTTCCAGGCAGCGGCGTCGCGGGGGTAAACGGCGACTACCGAGTCCAGCACGGCGATGGCGGCCGCGGTGTCGCCTGACGCGACGTGCGCGTTCACGGCAGACCGCCAGTTCCGCGGTGCTTCGACGTATTTGGAGCAACCGGCGCCGGCGAGGATCAGAAGGGCTAAGAGGCGGTACTGAGGCATCAGCAGCTACAAACCGGAGTATGACGAGTAAAATCGCTTACCGCGACGCTACAGAACGAATTGCCCGGCAGGTGCGCTACCTGGCCCGGCCAGGCTCACAGCTCGAACAAGCCAGCCTGATCCTCATCCTGCCGCTGGTAGCCGAAGTGACGATAGGCGAGGGCGGTGGCCAGGCGGCCGCGCGGCGTGCGCTGAAGAAAGCCGTTCTGCACCAGGAAAGGTTCATACACCTCTTCGATTGTGCCGGCATCTTCGCCGATCGCCGCACCGATCGTGGCAATCCCGACCGGGCCTCCGTCGAACTTCTCGATGATCGTCCGCATGACGCGGGCGTCCATGTCGTCGAGGCCGAACTGGTCCACGTCGAGCATGGCGAGCGCATCGGCCGCCACCTGTGCCGAGATGTGGCCGTCCGCCCGCACCTGTGCGAAGTCGCGTACGCGACGCAGCAGCCGGTTGGCCACGCGAGGTGTGCCCCGTGCCCGGCGCGCGAGTTCGGAAGCGCCGGCCTCGTCGATCGCGACCCCGAGTACCGTGGCCGATCGCATCACGATGCACTCCAGATCGTCAGGCGGATAGAACGTCAGCCGCTCGACGATCCCGAATCGGGCCCGCATTGGCGGCGTGAGCATGCCGAACCGCGTCGTCGCGCCAATGAGGGTGAATGGCGCGATCGGCATGCTCACCGTCTGCGCCTTGGGCCCGTCGCCCAGGCGGATATCGATCCTGTAATCCTCCATCGCCGGATAGAGGAACTCCTCGATGATCGGCCGAAGCCTGTGGATCTCATCGATGAACAGCACGTCGTTCTCGCGCAGATTCGTGAGCGTGCTCACCAGGTCACCCGGCTTCTCCAGCGCCGGCCCGGACGAGGTACGGAGGTTCACCCCCAACTCACGCGCGACCAGCTCGGCGAGCGTGGTCTTGCCCAGCCCGGGCGGACCATGAAAAAGCGTATGATCCAGCGGCTGCTTCCGCGCGACGGTCGCATCGATGTAGATGCGAAGGCTCTCCTTGACCTTCCGCTGCCCGATGAACTCCTCGAGCCGCCTGGGGCGGAGCGAGAGCTCGACGGCCGAGTCCTCGGTAATTGCTTCGGGAGTGGTGATCTCGGCGCGGGACATGGAAACGAGTTGCGAGTTGCGAAACACAAGCCCGGCGGTTCCGGATCGCAAGGCAACCGGCGACGGGGGAGTGAGGCGGGCCTCTAGTGCAATATAGGGCTCGGACGCGGCGTCGAACCACTACAGCACGCCGCTGCGCACCTCCGACAGACGCTCCGCCGCACGCAGAAGCGTCTCCCGCGATTTGCAGAAGGCGAACCTTACGAGCGAGCGGCCGAGCGCGGGATCGTGATAGAAGCTCGATCCGGGCACCGTTGCCACGCCGATCTCGCGCGTCATCCACTTGGCGAAGTCCACGTCGCCAAGCTCGCTGAGGTCGGAGAAGTCGGCGAGTATGTAGTAGGCGCCCTCGGGAAGCGTGAAGCGGAAACCGGCTGCCGACAGGGCACTGCCGATCGTTTCGCGGCGATCCCGGTAGTCCAGTCCCAGGTGATTGTAGTAGTCCGCATCGAACGCCATTGCCAGCGCGCCCGCGGCCTGCAACGGCGCCGGTGCGCCGACGGTTAGAAAGTCGTGCACCTTGCGAATTGGCAGCGTCGCGTCGGGAGGCGCGATGGCGTAGCCGAGCCGCCATCCGGTGCAGCTGAACGTCTTGGACAGCCCCGAGATGGTGATCGTGCGTTCGCGCATGCCGGGCCAGGTGGCCAGTACATGGTGGTCGCCCGCATAACGAATATGTTCGTAGATCTCGTCGGTGATCGCCCACACATCATGCTCGCAACACAACTCGGCGATCAGGTCGCACTCGCCGCGCGTGAGAACGCGCCCGGTGGGATTGTGCGGAGTATTGACGATCATCGCCCTGGTGCGCGGCGTGAACGCGGCTCGCAGTCGCTCGGGGTCGAGTTTCCAATCCGGACGCTCCATCGGAACGAACACGGGCTTGGCGCCGGCAAGAATCGCGTCCGGGCCATAGTTCTCGTAGAACGGTTCGAGCACGATGACTTCATCGCCGGGATCGATCAGCGCCAGGAAAACCGCCGCCATGGCTTCGGTCGCGCCACAGGTGACCGTGATCTCCCGTTCCGGATCGACCTCCATGCCGTACCACCGGTGGTATTTCTCGGCGATTGCCAGTCGCAGAGCGGGGGCGCCCCAGGTGACTGCGTACTGATTGATGTCTCCGTGGATCGCGGCGCACGCTGCATCCTTCATCGGCGTGGGCATCGGGAAATCGGGAAATCCCTGCGCGAGGTTGATCGCATCCGCATCGTTGGCGATCCGCGTCATTTCGCGAATCACGCTCTCGGTGAACGTCGCGCAGCGTGCTGCTCCGGTCATCTCGCTTTCACCTTTGATAGGGCCAGACGTATGAGTGCCGGGGCGTCCATTCCACGGCCACCGTCATCGAGGGCCAGGCGCAGCGCCTGGTCTGCTTCGCCCTGCGAATAGCCGAGCGAAACGAGCGCACGCGCGGCGTCGTCCACCGCCGCCGTGCGGGCTCCACCGCCCGCGACGGCGGATGCCACCCCCAGATCCTCCAGCTTGTCCGCCAACTCCAGAATCAGTCGCTCCGCTTTCTTCCGGCCCACCCGCGGCACTCCCTGAAGTGCGGCAATGTCACCCTCGCGAATCGCCCGCACCACCCGTTCCGCCGACAATGCCGACAGAATGGCTAACGCCAATGCCGGGCCGACGCCGGTGGCGGTCATCAAGCGGGAGAACACCCGCCGCTCGAACATGTTGGCGAAGCCGTAGAGCAGCCACGCGTCGTCCCGCACGATGAGCTGTGTGTGCAAGGCAATCCTGTCGCCCACCGCCGGAAGCCCCTCGAACACCGAGAGCGGAATCGAGAGCTCGTAGGTGACGCCTCCCTCCGTTGTGATCTCCACACGATCGAGGTCGCGCGTGGCGAGCGTCCCTTCCACACGGGCTATCACCCGATCCGCGCCAGGCGCAACGGCGAGCTCATCAAATATGTGAGCGCAGCGGCTGCCCCGTCGGCCGCGTCTGACGGCTGAGGCGCCGTGCGTAACCGAAGCAGTTGCGCCACCATGAACTGCACCTGCTCCTTGCTCGCCGCTCCCGTTCCGGTCACCGCCTTCTTGATTTCAGCTGGCGGATACTCGGCAATCGTTATTCCGGCCTGCTCGGCGGCCAGCAGCACTACCCCGCGTGCATGCCCGAGCACCAGTGCGGTGCGCACGTTACGCGCATAAAACACGTCTTCCACGGCGAGCGCCGCGGGCCGGTGGCGGGTGATCAGCGCCGCGACGCCATCGTGAATCTCCAACAGCCGCGTTGCCAGCGACACCGATGCCGTCGTGCGCACCACGCCGCATTCGAGCAGCGTGAAAGGCGGGCCGGTACCCTCCACCACCCCGTATCCGGTGACTGCCGTTCCAGGATCGATACCGATGACGATCAAGGGCGTTAGGGGAGAGGGGAAGGAGGGATAGGGACAGGAAATAGGAAATAGGAATTACGAATTAGGAATCAGGAATTGGGAAGGGGAGTTGGGGACGGGAGCTTGAGAGATGAGTGAGGAAACTGCTATCCGATCCGAAATCTGGAGGGCCCGCCGTAATCGATTCCAGGGCACTTTCCTAGTTCCTATTTCCAATTCCTAATTCCTATTTCCTAATTCCTATTTCCTGCTTTTCCATCTCCTCGAAATCTATGTCGAAGTTCGCCGCAACCTTCTGCACATCATCCAGATCTTCAAGGTCCTCGATGAGCTTGAGCACCGACTCCGCACTCTTGCCTTCGACCCGCACGGTGTTCTTCGGAATCATGGCGATCTCCGACTCGCTTGCCTCGATGCCCGATTGCTGAAGCGCCGTAAGTACCGTGTGAAGCTGCATGGGATCGGTCGTAATGGTGTACTGCTCACCGTCGCGGATAAAATCTTCGGCACCCGCTACGAGCGCGGATTCGAGCGCCGCTTCCTCATCCGCATAACGCGTCGCGTCGAGGTAGATCTGTCCCTTGCGCTCGAACATCCAGGCAACCGAGTTCGTTGCACCCAGGTTGCCGCCGGCTCGCGACAGCTTGAATCGTACATCGGCCACCGTGCGTGTCGGGTTGTCGGTGAGCGCCTGGATGATCATCGCCACCCCACCAGGAGCATACGCTTCGTAAGCGACTTCCTGGTAGTCCACCCCTTCCAACTCGCCCGTCCCCTTCTTGACCGCCCGTTCGATGTTGTCCTTCGGCATCGAGGCGTTCTTCGCGGTGTCGATCGCAGTTCGCAGGCGCGGATTGCCCGACGGATCACCCCCGCCCTGGCGGGCGGCTACCGTGATCTCCCGGATCAACTTGGTGAACAGGGCGCCACGCTTTGCGTCCGTGGCGGCCTTGTAGTGCTTGATTTGCTTCCATTTGCTGTGACCGGCCATGATGCGGGATCGGCTACGGGTCTGCGCTAAAGCTGGGCGTGTGGGAAGGGCGCTCGCGCCTTCGCCGACAATATACGCTGCGGCCGAGGCACTGCGAATCGCTCGCCGTATCGGAGAGGAGGGAGACAGCCGTCACCTGCGGGAGCTGGGAGCGAGGGCATCCGCAGCTGCGGCAATGGGCGGAATCCAGGGACACGCCCGCCTTCCGGCCAGGACTGTGCCCGGCGACCTAACGTTGATACGAAGGCGCGGCCGAGTTCGCCGCCGCCCAGTCGCAGGCTACTGAGTCACCGCCACGCGATAGCTCACAACCAGCGGGCCATCCTCGCCCGGCCGGGTCTCGGGCCAGAGTGAGAACTTCCAACCGTCGCCAGAATCCAGCCGTACCCCGCGCCCGCGCTCGGCAATATCGGTAACCATGATCGCCGGATCGACGAGCGTTCCTTCAGGAATGCTCGAAAGAATTGCCTCGGCGGCAGAGCCGTAGACTTCCGGCAGCGTACGGCGAACCACGCTTTCGAACTTGTCCCGGCGCCGCGTTCGGGTCGTTGGCGTATCGAAGTGAACGGTGACCGTCTGACCGGCGCGCTCGATATAGACGCCGTCGCCCATCTCGGTGCGGCCGGGGGCCACGAGGGGCGCAAGCGGTCGGGTCGTAGACCTGGCCGACGGAGCCGGACGCTGTACGGCGGCGTTCACCTCCGCGGAACTGCGTTCGGCGCTCGCAGGGGGACCGTCTGCGCTGTCCGGAATGGTGGCTGCCGCCGCCAGCTTCGGTAACTCGACCGAGACCGCGCCTCTCACCTGTACTTCGGGGGACTCCCGCAGCGCCTCGGAGCCCGATACCAGAAATGCCGCAGCTACGGCGACCGTCAGACCCACCGCGCCTGCTCGGACGCCCACTCGTGCGACCCTGGCGCGCGCGACGTCCATCTTGGCGCGGCGGCAGTGAAGGCACACGGTAACGCCCGGACGGAGATCGTGCGGGCACTCTTTGGGGATTCCTGGAGACATGGGCGGCACGGGACGACGGTCGGGACGGACTTCGCGCCGAGCTGGCACGCGACGGAGTTCATTTTTGCTGCGTTGGCGACTCCATCAGCCTGACGAATCAGAGTTGGTGGAGCAACCCGATGACATTCCAACGCGCCGGCCCAGCGGCGGAGACGATGTGGAAAGTGAATCGGGGTCGCTAAAATGTGACATCGGGTGTCAAATGTCGAGGGGGGGAGCCACATTCCTTTCGAGGTGCGGGTGAGATCTCCCGCGTGGCAGCTAATGAACCGGCCAGTCGTTTCCCCGCTCCTCCAGAGTGAGACCCACCCCCGGCAACGGCGGTTCGACCGTACGAAGGCAGGGGAGTAGGGTAGCAGAGGGCGTACCGCTTCACGCGCCCGCCATTGCACTCCGCCGTCGAGATGTGCAGACTCCCGCGCGTTCGCCGCGCCGGTTTTCCCGCTACGCCTCTCCACGTGACATTCGACCATCGCGCCCACTGGCGCTCCACTCTCCGCCGCATCGCGATCCTGCTCGCCATCTGGGCGCTCGTTGGCCCTGTGATGAGCATTCTGTTCGTCGAGCAGCTCAATACCCTTTCGCTTGCCGGGGTCCCGTTCGGATTCTGGATGGGCCAGCAGGGTTCGATCTACGTCTTCGTGATCCTGATTTTCGTGAATGCGTGGATGGCCGACCGGCTTGATCGTAAGGCGGCAACAGCGGAGGATCAGAGACCAGAGGCCAGGGGTTAGGCGACACACCAGCACCTGCTCCTCGATTCCAAAAGGCGACCCGACTCCCCGACCCCCGACTCCCGTTATGTCGATCGAACGCTGGTCCCTGCTCTTGATCGCGGTTACGTTCGCGCTCTACATCGGTATTGCGCTGGCGACGCGAGTGAAGACGACGGCGGGCTTTTACGTGGCCGGCCAGAACGTTGGCGCGTTAGGAAACGGAATGGCAACCGCCGCCGACTGGATGAGCGCGGCGAGTTTCATTTCGATGGCCGGAATCATCGCCTTCCTCGGCTACGACGGTGCCGTGTACCTCATGGGGTGGACCGGCGGCTACGTTCTGCTCGCCCTTCTCCTGGCGCCCTTTCTCCGAAAGTTCGGCAAGTACACGGTGCCTGACTTCGTCGGAGACCGGTACTACTCCACGACTGCGCGCGTGGTCGCCGTAATTGCCGCGATCTTCGTTTCCTTTACCTACGTCGCCGGCCAGATGCGGGGCGTCGGGGTGGTGTTCAGCCGCTTTCTCGAGGTCAACGTCACCACCGGCGTCTTGATAGGCATGGTGATCGTCGCATTCTACGCCATCCTCGGCGGCATGAAGGGCATCACCTACACGCAGATAGCACAGTACTGCGTGCTCATCTTCGCCTATCTGGCGCCGGCCATAGCGATAGCGTTCCTGCTCACCGGCAATCCGGTGCCGCAACTGGCGATCGCCGAGGTGCTTCCCAAGCTCAATCAGATCACTCAGGATCTGGGACTGACGCAATACGCGCGGCCGTTCACCGAGCTGAGTCGCATGAACGTGCTTCTCATGACCATCGCCTTGATGGTCGGTACCGCCGGGTTGCCGCACGTGATCGTGCGCTTCTACACCGTGCGGTCGGTGCGTGCGGCACGGTGGAGCACCGGCTGGGCATTGCTGTTCATCGCGCTGCTGTACACCACCGCGCCAACGGTGGCGATATTCGCAAAATACTACGTGTTGAGCACGCTGGCCGATCAGCCTATCGAGCAGGTACAGGCGGTCGGTTGGGTGCAGAACTGGACGCAAACGGGGCTGATAAACCTGCAGGATTCGAACGGAGACGGCATCGTGCAGGCGGCGGAACTGTTCGGCGCCAGGGCGACCGCTGCCGGTCCCGCGATCTCCGCGGCGATCGACCGTGACATAATCGTCCTGGCGCTGCCGGAGATCGCGCGTTTGGCCCCCTTCATCATCGCACTCGTTGCCGCCGGCGGGCTGGCCGCGGCACTCTCTACAGCGTCAGGCCTGCTTATCGTCATTTCCAGCGCGGTCGCCCACGACGTGTACGGCCATCTCATCAATCCGTCCGCCACCGATCGCCAGAGCCTTGCTGTCGGGCGGGTGGTGATCGCGGTGGCGGTGGTGGTAGCCGGATGGTTCGGAATTAACCCGCCGGGATTCGTTGCCGAGGTAGTGGCGTTCGCGTTCGGCCTCGCCGCGGCCAGCTTTTTTCCCGTCATCATTCTCGGCATTTTTTCCGATCGTACGACCAAGGAGGGCGCGATCGCCGGGATGATCGTCGGCCTGGCGTTCACCGCCATAACGATCGGCCTGATCCGCGCTCCCCAGATCTTCGGTGCGGCCGAGCCGGTGATCCCGGACTTCTTCGGCATAAACGCTCAGGGGGTCGGCACGATAGGCATGATACTCAATTTCGCGATTTGCTGGGGCGTGAGCCGGTTCACCCCTCCGCCGCCTGACGATGTGCGGGCGATGGTGCAGCGGATTCGGGCGCCGTAAACCCCGAGGTGAGAGGTGAGAGGTGAGAGGTGAGAGATGAGAGATGCGAGATGCGAGAACGGCGCCGTCGAGTAGGTTCTCGCATCTCGCATCTCGCATCTCGCATCTCTCATCTCACTACCTCGTCCCGCGTCCCTCGTCCTTGTTGCCTCGCTCGTCGACCTCTATCCGCTCCTTCCTGAGTTCGGCCTCGATGGTTTTCTCGTCCCGGACTGCCTGCTTCCTGATCACCACTTCTTCCTTGGGGACTGTGCGTTTCTCCGCGACCACCTCCTCACCCATGAGTGGTACGCGAATCTCCTCTTCGCCGATTTCGACGTTGCCCGCCCGCATTGCCTTGCTCGGATCGGTTACCGGCCGGCGCTCGATCGTTGCTTCCTCGCGGCTCACCGGCACCGTCTCGCGCACTCGCTCGGTCTCTACTGATTTGCGTACTTCAACTGTGCCTTTTTGTTCGGAGCGCTTGCCGACGGCCAGCTCCTCTTCGGAGCGCGTGAGGTAAGCGTTGTCTCCTCTGCCGCGCCGGCGCGAACCGAAAAACCGTTCGGTCTCGGTATGTCGGTCGTTGGCGTTATGTATGGCGGAGGCGCCAGCAGATCCACCGCCGTAGTGGCCGAGGAGTGCCCGCTCGTCGTCGTTCGACCATGTGTCACGGGTGTAAGCCGGCACACTGGCAACTTCCGATGCCCGCACTCGCAGAAGCACGTCGTCGTTGTCGTCATCCAGCTGGGCCGTTGCGATCGGAACGAGCACGTGCCTGTTGTCGGTGTCCTTGCGCACCTTCTTATCCAGCTCGACGTCGAGATAGCGGACCGTCATTGCGCCAGTGTCCACCAGCAGGTCCTCGACTTTACCGAGATCGTGTCCATCGGCGGACTTTACCGTCCAGCCACGAATGTCGGGCTCGCCATCGGCGACCTTGTAATCGTCAAGATCGTCAAGGTGAACCAACGTAGCGCGTCCGCTGCGGTCGCTTGCAGCGCGCTGTCGATCCGCTGATACGTCGTGTCGGTCATGATGTGCCATCTGATCCTCCCATTTTTCGGATTCCGGTTGTTCAGCGCTTCGAGCGCCGCAACAACCCAGGATTCGCGAGCAGAGTAGGGCTGCTCACGATACATCGAAGTTCATTCGGTCAACTGGTGCCGTGAGCCATCATCGCCTGCACTACGCGTGCAGAGTGATCGAAGAAGGCCTGCACCCGGGTCCGCTGCGCGAGCAGTGGCCCATCGGTGTCGACTGACTGAGCGGCCTGACGGGCCTGCTCGACCTCCGCGCCGGCGTTCGGATAACTGCGCTGTTGCAACGCCTGCATGAGATCGCCAGCGGAGATGAAGGCATCCTTCGCATAACGCGCGTGACTCATCGATTCCTGATTACGCTCGAGTGCGTCGGCGCGATCGCGCAAGTCGGCGACGAGCGACGGCACGTTGGTACCGCCCACCGTGTCGCGATCGGTGATCGCGCCAAGGGCGCTCGCCAGGCGGCGGATGCCGTTGGCGGTATACTCGTGCGAAAGGTCTGCATCCGCTTGCGCTCGGTGCTCGGCGGTGTAGCGGAGATAATCGTTTACTTCCTCTGGCGCGCCCTCGATCGTTGCGGCGCTCGGATCATTGGCTTGCGCAGCGGCTCTGAGCGATGTGTCCGCTATCACGCTCGAAGCAGCGTCCCCGGTGTCGGTTCGAGGCGTGTCGTCGCGTGCCATCAGGAACCATGCGAGCGCTGCGAGGAGAACAATCCCGAGAGCGATCCAGGGCCAGATGGGGCGATCCTTCTTCTCAATATTGAGATTTGCCATCGTCCTCCTCCTTTGGGGAGCGTGATGTGAGGCATCATGCGAGTCATGAAGTCCGACTGCGCCCGGAATCGGCGTAGGGCGAAACGCAACTTTGGGTGCGTCCCGGTGTCGGCTTCCTGAATTGTCTGTCTTCGGAGCGACGTGAATCCAGTCGCAATGGCGGTGCGTGCTGGCCTGCTGAATCAGATTTGATTCCGGCCCCTGATCGCACGGGCCCGAGGCGATCGCTCCGTTCACATTTACAGAGTTCGAGCGCGGCACGCAGGCCGCTCACGGGTATCCGAAATCGCAATATGCGGACCGCCAGCGCTGTAACGCGGGATCAGCTCACGCAGCGAGAGGCGGTAGTGGGCGCGTGCGGAGAGGGGGGCGCATAACGACCATAAGTTTCTTTCGCACTTCGCAATTCTCAATTCAATCTTAATCCACCATGTCCTCGAACCGCATCCACTCCTTGTAGAAGTACAGATCGAGGTAGCCGGTGTTGCCATTGCGATTCTTCAGCAGCAGCAACTCGGTGCCACCGTCCGTGCCGTACCCCGGGCGATACATCTCTTCGCGGTACACGCCGAGCACGATGTCGGCCAGCTGAGCGACCGACCCCAATGCGCCGAAATCGTCGAGCACCGGCCGCGGATCCGCACGGGTGCGGTCGAGACGCGGGAGCGAAGTCGTGACGAGCAAGGCGACCCGCGCTTCGACGGCTGTGCGCTTGAGCGTTCGGACCGCGGAGGCCATCGCCTCGGCTTCGCCTCTATCGCCTAACGGCAAACTCGAGAGCGAGTCCACTACCACCAGCTCTGTGTCGGCGAGCGCGGCGATTTCCGTCGCCAGCGAATCCACCCCGTCGCGCGCGATCCTCGCGAACCTGGGCATCGTGTCGCGAAGGCGAAGGGCCGCCGCGCCGATGACGGCGCGCGCCTGCTCATCGAGCGCGCCGGTGCGCAAATCGTCGATTCTCGCCCTCCCTTCCATCGCCAGCGCTCGCTCGAGTACGCGCTCGACGGTCATCTCACCCGAGAAGAAAGCCACTTCCGACCGCTGGGCAGCAGCCCGCAACGCGATCGCCAGAGCCAGCGCCGATTTACCCGCACCTACGTCGCCGCCAAGGACGATGAGATCGCCGCGGCGGACGCCGCCGCCCAGCAGACGGTCGAGCGTCGGAAAACCCGTCGCCAGCGTCTCCAGCGACGGAGCGCCGTCCACGCTGGCATCCACGCGCTGAATCAGTTGCTCGAGAGGGGCAAGTGGCGAGGACATTCGAAAAGAGAAAAAGAGAAATGCGAGATGCGAGTTGCGAGAGGAATTCCGTCGTCATATGACGCCCTGCCGTTCGGCATCGCAACTCACGCTGCCGTCCGAGGTTACACGATCTGATCGAGCAGCGATGCCAGTTCGGCGCGGCTGGCATCGTCCAGCCTCGGGCCGGCCATCTCCAGAACCGCGCGCAGCGGGCGCGCGAGGGCCAGTGGCGGCGCCGCTCCCGTCGCCTCAAAAAGGCGCGCGAGAGCCGTTCTCAGCCGAGCGTTCATCTGGTGCGATGCCAGCCAGGCTTTTGCTCCGGTCGCTCGAGCACGCCGCGCCACTTCGGGTAGCTCGAGTGGTGGACGCGTGCCGGCAACCAGTCGCGCGGCGAGCAGACATGCCATTGCGATCTCGCGATCACGCCCAGGCATGGCCGCCGCCGCGTAGGCGGCAAGCGCCGGGAAGGGGAACTCGTGCGGCTCCAGCGTGAGCGAGGGACGGGGCACGCGAGCAATGTAGAAGGCAACCCAACGGCTGAGGAGCGGCGTTGCTCGCAATTTTTCGCCGGACTACATTGCGCCTAATGGTGCAGCCGGCAAAGACGATACTGTGGGTGGACGACGAGGCCGACCTGCTCGAGCCGCACCGCATCTTCCTGCGCAGTCGCGGCTTCGAGGTGGAGTCGGCCACGAATGCCGACGACGCCGTCGAAATGCTGCGACGCCGGACCTACAGTCTCGTTCTGCTTGATGAGCAGATGCCCGGAAAGCGCGGCCTCGAAGCCTTTCGCGAGCTGCGCGCTCTCGATCCGCACCTGCCGATCGTGATGGTGACCAAGAGCGAGGCCGACGAGACGCTGCGCGAGGCCCTCGGCGTCAACGTGCAGGACTACCTCGTCAAGCCGGTCAGCCCACGCCAGGTACTCACCGTCGTGACCCGGCTGCTCGAAGGCACGCGCATCCGGCAGCAAGCGGTGGCACGGGCGTTCGTCGAGCGGTTCAGGGCGATGACGATGGAGCGCGAGCGTACGCCGGACTGGCGGGGCTGGATCTCCCGTTATGTGGAGCTGGTGGACTGGGATGTCCAGCTCGCCGAGGCCGGTGAGACGAGTCTCTACGAATCGCTGCAGGCGCTCTATCCCGAAGTGCGTCGCGAGTTCGCCGAGTTCATGCGGTCTGCGTATCCGTCGTGGCTGCGCCATCTCGAGGGTGATCGTCCCCCGCTCTCGATCGACATCGTCGGCGAGTTCCTCCTTCCGCTGCTCGGCCGCCATCAGTCGGCGATCCTCATCGTCATCGACTGTCTGCGCCTCGATCAGTGGCGGGTGTTGGAGCCGGTGCTGGCCCCGATGTTCGAGATCGAGACGAGTTATCAATTCTCGATCCTGCCGACCGCCACGCCGTACGCGCGCAATGCGCTGTTCAGCGGGCTCTTTCCTTCGGAGATCGCCGCGCGGCTACCCGATCTCTGGCACGACCGCGACGACGAGACGCTCAACGCTCATGAGAAGGAGCTGCTCGAGAATCAGTTGAAGGAGCTGCGGGGTCCGACCCCGGTGCGCTACGAGAAGATCAGTACCGCTCGCGATTCCAGCGACCTGGAGCGGCGATTGGCCGGCGCCATCGCCACCGAAGGCGTCAGCGCGTTCGTGTTCAATTTCGTCGACCTGCTGACGCATGGCCGCAGCGAATCGGCCATCCTCTTCGAAGTGGCTCGGGACGAGATAGCCTTACGACGCCTGACGAAGCAGTGGTTCGAGCGGTCGACGCTTCTCGCGCTGTTGCGCGAGGCAGCGGCGCGGCGCGTGCCGGTGATTGTCACCAGCGATCACGGCTCCATCCATTGCAACACGCCGGCGACGGTGTTCGCCAAGCGCGACGCGACGGCTAATCTGCGCTACAAGTTCGGCGAGGACTTGCGCGCCGAGCGGCCCGAGCACGCACTGCTGTTCAACAACGCCGACGACCTTCGCCTTCCGCGACGCGGGCTGGGTGCCAACACCCTGCTCGCCGCCGGCGACACATTCTTCGTTTATCCGACAAAGCTGCGCGAGTATCAGGCGCGCTACCGCGGGTCGTTTCTGCACGGCGGCGTCACGCCCGAGGAAGTCATTCTGCCCGTGGCGCTGCTCACGCCGCGACGATAGTGAGCCTCTTCCGCCGGCTCGTCCGCTTCCTCAAGCCGCACATTGGCCTGATGGGCGGCACGATCCTCTGCAGCATCGTCGCCGCCGCGCTCAGTGGCTATTCGCTGGCGCTCCTCATTCCGTTCCTCAACGCGCTGTTCGGCCAGTCGCCCATTCCCGCCGGAGACGGCTGGGTCAGCCGCTTTCTCGAGAGCACTGTCGGCTCGCTGCTCGATCCGTCGAACCCGATGGAGTCGCTGAAGAACGTCATTCTGATCATTCTCGCCGTTACGGTGGCGAAGAATTTCTTCACGTGGCTAGGCGGCGTGCTCGGCGCAAAACTCCAGGAGTACGTCGTGCGCGACATGCGCGACGCGCTGTATACCCATCTGCAGCGGCTACCGATCGGATGGTTCACCAGCATGAAAACGGGGCAGGTCATTGCCCGCGTGCTGAGCGATACAGAGCAAACCAAGGCGCTGATCACTCAGATCGTCACTCAGGCGCTCCAGAACCTGGCGTTGATCGTGATCTACGTCCTCTATCTCACCGGCATTTCCGGACGCCTGACGCTGATCGCGCTCGTCGTCGTGCCGATGCTGCTGATCGCACTCAATCCGCTGCTTTCGCGCCTCCGCCGCGGTTACCGCCGGCTGCGTGACGAGCACGGCGAAATGATGAGCATTCTGCAGGAGAACGTGAGCGGCATTCGATTGATCAAGTCGTACGGAGCCGAACGGCACGAGGGGGAGCGATTCGTATCCGCCAGCAACGGCTTTTCCGCCGGGCTGGTGCGCATGTCCAAGATCTCGCTGCTGGGCCAGCCGATAACCGAAATCATCGGCACGGCGATGACGGTGTTCCTGCTGTTCATCGGCGCAAGGCTGGTGTTGATCGACGGAACGCTGCAGGCCGCGCAATTTCTGGCCTTCCTCACGTTCGTACTCCGACTGCTGCAGCCTCTCAAGCAGATATCCCAGATCCCGGCCGCCGCTCAGAACGCATTCGCCGCGGCTGAGCGCATGTTCGAGGTGCTCGATACGCCCACCGAGACGGCTACCGACCGAGGGTCCCGTGTGGTGGAGGGATTTAGTCAGGCGATCGTGTTCGAGGGAGTACACTTCGCTTACGGCGACGAGCCGGTGCTGCAGGACATCGACTTCGTGGCGCGACACGGGGAGGTAGTGGCACTGGTCGGCGCCAGCGGTGCGGGGAAGAGCACGCTGGTGGACCTGATTCCGCGATTCTATGAACCGACGTCCGGACGGATCACTCTCGACGGTGTCGATACCCGCGAGATCAATCTGCAATCGCTGCGCAGCCTGACGGGCATCGTCAGTCAGGAGACGGTGCTCTTCAACGACACCGTACGCAGCAACATCGCCTACGGACGTGGCGAGCGTTACTCGCAGGAGGAAGTCGAAGCGGCGGCGGCTGCCGCCAATGCCCACGCATTCATTCGCGAGCTGCCTGACGGCTACGACACGGTACTCGGCGAACGCGGCACTCGTTTGAGCGGCGGCCAGCGGCAGCGGATCGCGATCGCTCGCGCGCTGCTGATGGATCCGCCCGTGCTGATACTCGACGAGGCCACGTCGGCTCTCGACACCGAGAGCGAGCGCCTCGTTCAGGAAGCCATCGATCGCCTGCTTCAGGGCCGCACAGTGTTCGTCATCGCTCACCGCCTTTCGACGATCGTGCACGCAGATCAGATTCTCGTTCTCGATCGCGGGCGCATCATCGAACGCGGCACCCACGCCGAGCTGCTCGCCCGTCGCGGTGCGTACCACCGGCTGCACGCGATGCAGTTCCGCGATGTCCCGGTCGGTGATGCTATCGCCTCGCCGGCGGGCTGACACGGCATGCGCGTACTGTTCCTGCTCCTGGAGCCGGAGCTCTCCGGCCGCACACGCGCCTTTGCCAGCGCGGCGCGCGCCCTCGCCGCGCGCGGGCATCCGGTTACGGTTGCCTATCCATCCGACGCACCCGGCGACGCGGTGCTCGAACATCCGTCGTACGAAGTACAACCGATTCGCGCCGGCGGCCCCTGGATCAGCCTCGTCCTGCGCCTTCGCGAGCTGCTGGCCGAGCGATTCATTGAAGTCGTGTTCGTACACACGGAACGCGAGCAGTTCGTCGCCGCGGCGGCGGCGCGCCTGGCTGGCCGCGCAGCCGTAGTCAGGCGGGTGTCGTCGGGTGAACTGCCTGACGCCGGGCGCGAAGAGTGGATCGCCTCGCAGCTCGCCGCTACCGGCTGGCTGTTCGCCACGGATGACGACCGCCGTGCCGCCGACAGTCAGGTCGACGGAGCTTTTCCGGCATCAGCCGCACCGCTGGGCGTCGCCGTCGAAGAGTACGGCCACCTGGACGCGGTCGCCCGTGCGGCGATCGGACCCGCTGCTCACGAAAAGCTCATCATCTGTGTGCACGATGACTCGGGCCGGGTGCGCGCGGCCGTTGCGCTCCGAACCATGGCCCTGCTTGCGCCGCTTCACCGGACGTTAGGACTCGTTTTCGTCGGTCATGGTACGTACGATCAGGAACTGCGCATGCATGCGGCCGCTCTTGGCATCAATCGTCACGTCGCATTCCTGGGTCCCCGCGCCGAGCCTCGCGGGGTGCTGCGCGCGGCGGATCTGGGCTGGGTAACGGCCAGCGGGGACGATGCCGCCTACGCCTTTCTCGACCTGGCCGCGCTGGGAATTCCAGTGATCGCTCCGCGTACGCCGCTCGCGCAGCGATACGTGAGCGATGGGATAACCGGTCTCCTGATCGGCGAGAATCCGCACGCGACAGCGGCCGCCGTCGCGCGCCTGCTCGCCGATCCCCGGGCGCGCGAAGCGATGGGCCGGGCCGCGCAGATGCACGTTGCACGACTGTGGACCGCGAACGCGATGGTGGATGGGTTCGAGCGCACGGTGCAGACAGCAGGCGATCGCACGCGGTGGGCAGGTTGAACGCTCCTCCGGTTGCGGCGCGGCCGCGGCTCGCACACCGGGCTGAATTCTGGGCGCTACGCGCCGTCCTGGCTGCGTTGTCGCACACCGATTGGCAGCGCGCGGGTGACATCGGCGCGCGAGTCGCCTTGCTGGGCTACCGTCCGTTCGGCATTCGCCGCAACGTTGTTGAAAAACAGGTCGCGGCGGCCTTCCCTGAGCTTGGAGCGGCGGCGGTCACCGCGATCACGAGAGGAGCTTACGAGCATCTTGGCCGGGTGACCGGTGAATCGGCAGTCGTTCCCTCACTCGGTCGCGAGGGCGTGCTCGAGATGTTCGAGGCAGTGGAAGGTTGGGAGCATATCGAGCGGCCGATGGACGCGGGCCGCGGCCTGGTGCTCGTCGGTGGACACTTCGGCAACTGGGAGCTGTCCGGAACGTATCTCGCGGCACGAGGTGTGCCGGTCGACGTCATCGTCAGGCGCATGTCGAATCCGTTGTTTGACGCCTATCTGAATGCGCTGCGGCTCAAGCTGGGTATGACGGTGGTCTACGACAACGAAGCGGTTCGGCGAACGCCGCGTGCTCTGGCGGCGGGGCGGGCCGTCGGCCTGCTGGCCGACCAGGGAGGGAAGGGCATCGCGGCGATCCACGTGCCGTTCTTCGGCCGGCCGGCACGTACCCCCCACGGACCGGCCGTATTCGCGTTGCGGGGCAACACCCCGATGGTTTTCATCGCCGCCGTGCGCGTCGAATCCGGACGCTACCGCATGATTGTGGAACCGGTACCGCTGGAACAGACCGGGGAACGAGAACGTGATGTCGAGGCATTAGTAAGGCGCTACACCGGAGTGCTGGAGAAATGGGTCCGCGCATATCCGGAGCAGTATTTCTGGCACCACCACCGCTGGAAGCGGCAGCCGCCGGAGACGCCGTTGGAGTTGCGCGACCCCGTCCGATCGTGAGGCGCACATGCTGGCCCTGATCTGGCGCCGGCTTCGGCTCGACCGGCGGGCGATGACCGGAGTGATCGTCGTCGTGCTGCTCGTGTTCGCCGCCGCGGCCGCGCCACTCATCGCACGGCACGATCCGATCGAGATCGAGCTCGCCAACCAGCCCACCGCGCCATCCGGCGAGCACTGGCTGGGGACCGACAACCTTGGCCGCGACATCTGGGCACGAATCGTATTCGGCGCGCGAATATCGCTCGCCGCCGGGATCATTTCGCAGAC